>JANMRV010000085.1:0-8283 GCA_031388685.1 Planctomycetota bacterium | reverse complement strand
CGTTCCGCGCACCATGACTTGATGGTTGCCGCGTCGCGCGCCGTATTGATTGAAGTCCGCGCGAGCCACGCCGTTGGCGAGCAGGTACTTGCCCGCCGGACTGCTCGGCTTGATCGAGCCGGCCGGCGAGATGTGATCGGTGGTGACGCTGTCCCCGAGCAGGGCGAGCACGCGCGCGCCCTCGATTTCGACGAAGGGCACGAGTTCGCGCGTCAAGCCTTCGAAGTACGTCGGCTCCTGCACGTACGTCGACTTCCGATCCCACGCGTAGGTTGAGCCTTTGGGCACTTCCAATGAACGCCAAGCCTCGTCGCCGCGGAACACGTTGGAATAATTGCGCGTGAACTGCTCGGCCTTGACCGAGTTCTGCACGGCGTCGCGCACTTCGTTCTGCGTCGGCCAGACGTCCTTCAAAAACACTGGCTTGCCGTCCGAGCCCGTGCCGAGCGGCTCCGTGCGCGGATCGAAATCGACGCGGCCGGCGATGGCGTAGGCCACGACCAGCGGCGGCGAAGCGAGATAATTGGCGCGCACCGAGGCGTGCACGCGGCCTTCGAAGTTGCGGTTGCCCGACAATACCGAAGCGACGAAAAGATCGCCGGAATCGACTGCGGCCTGGATCGGATCGGGCAAGGGACCGGAGTTGCCGATGCAACTCGTGCAGCCGTAACCGACCGTGAAAAAGCCCAGCGCTTCGAGGTGTTTGTCGAGACCTGACGCGGCCAGGTAATCGGTGACGACCTTCGAGCCCGGCGCGAGACTGGTCTTGACCCACGGCTTCGATTTCAGTCCGCGCGCGTGAGCCTTCTGCGCGACAAGTCCCGCGGCCAGCATCACCGACGGATTCGAGGTGTTCGTGCAACTCGTGATCGCTGCGATCACCACGGCTCCGTCCGCAAGATCGAAGGTCTGATTCTGGTAGCTGACTTTGACCTTGCGCGGCTGCGCGGCGACAGCGGTCGCAGCCGACGACGCCGCGCCGCCCTTGGCCGCTTTCGGCGCGAGCGCCACGCGCAACGCATCTTCGTAGCTCGCCTTGACCTGGCCCAGCGTCACACGATCCTGCGGCCGCTTCGGCCCCGCGAGCGACGGCTCGACGGTCGCTAGATCGAGCGCGAGCGTGTCGCTGTACACCGCCTCCGGCGATTTCGCGTCGTGGAAAAGGCCCTGTTCCTTCATGTACGCCTCGGTCAGCGCCACCGACTCCGCGCTGCGTCCGCTGAAGCGCAAGTAAGCAATCGTCTCGGCGTCGACCGGGAAAATCCCGCAGGTCGCGCCGTACTCGGGCGCCATGTTCGCGATCGTCGCGCGATCGGCGAGCGGCAGGTGCGCGAGGCCCGGACCGAAGAACTCGACGAACTTCCCGACGACGCCTTTCTTGCGCAATAGCTCAGTCACGCGCAGCACGAGATCGGTCGCTGTCGAGCCTTCGGCGAGCACGCCCGACAGCTTGAAACCGACGACCTGCGGCAAGAGCATCGAGACGGGTTGTCCGAGCATCGCCGCTTCCGCTTCGATGCCGCCGACGCCCCAGCCGAGCACGCCCAGACCATTGATCATCGTGGTGTGCGAATCGGTGCCGACCACCGTGTCGGGGAAGGCTTCGACGACAGCTGCGGTTTCCTTCGTCATCACGACGCGCGCCAGATACTCGAGGTTGACCTGGTGCACGATGCCGGTCGACGGCGGCACGACCTTGAAATTCTGAAAGGCCTGCTGGCCCCAGCGCAGGAAAAGGTAGCGCTCGCGATTGCGCGCGAACTCCACTTCGGTGTTCGCGCGCAGCGCCTGCGCCGTTCCGTAGTTGTCGACCTGCACTGAGTGATCGATGACCAGTTCGACCGGTTGCCCTGGATTGACCTTCTCTGGATCGCCGCCCAGGCGCTTCATCGCGTCGCGCATCGCAGCCAGGTCGACCACGGCCGGAACGCCGGTGAAGTCCTGCATCAGCACGCGCGCCGGCGTGAAAGCGATCTCGGCGTCGGGTTCGGCGGTCGCCTTCCAGTTCAGGACCGCCTCGATGTCCTTGGCCGTCACGTTGACGCCGTCTTCCGTGCGCAGCAGATTTTCGAGCAGGATCCTGATCGAGAACGGCAACCTGGCGAGGTCGACGCCCTTGCCGGAAAGGGCACCAAGCCGACGGATCTGATAGGAGCGGGAACCGACCTCGAGGGTCGCGCGGGAGGAGAAACTGTCGTGCACGGTGTATTGTCCTTCGAAGGGAGTCGGCGAAGAGTCTACGGTCTCTCCCGACGCGACTCCCGCGCAACGAGCGTCCGACATGCCGAACATCGATCCTGACGCACCGAGGGCGCGCCACGCGCAGGCGGAGCTCGCCCGCGAGCCCGCCAGCCTGGTCCGCCGTGCGCTCGCCACGGCGATCGATCTGGCGTTCGCGGCGCTGATCGGCCTCTGCGTCCGCGCGCTGAGCATGGCCCCGTGGTTGGAGCTGTCGAGTCAGGCTGAGTGGATCCTCGAGCGGCCAAAGCTCGCCTGGAGCCTGAGCGTCGCAATGCCGGCATGGCTCGTGCTCTCGACACTCGAGGCTCTGCCCGGACGCGCGGGCCCCGGCAAGCGCCTGTTGGGTCTGTGCCTGGAGGGGCCGCGCGCCGGACAAGTGCCTTCGTTCGCGCGCGTTGCCCTGCGCACCGCGATCAAGCTGGCGCCGTGGTACATCGCGGCCCTGGCGCTGCTCTTCCCCGAACCCTGGGACCCGCACAAGTCGCTGGAGCGTTCGCGGCTCTTGACTCTGCTCGGCTCGAACCTCTGGCTCGGGATCTACCTCGCGGCCGCGGTGATGACGCGCCGTCGGCAGAGCCTCCACGACCTCGCGACGGGGACGGCGGTGCGGGACGTCGTGCGAGCGACGCGCACCTGACGCTGAGCTTCGCTACGCCCCGCCAGGCGTCGGGGGCCTCCGGGGCCCCTTCCCTCGCTGCCCCCGCGCGGGTAGGATCCCCGCCCCTCGGGGGCTTAGCTCAGTTGGTAGAGCGTCGCGTTCGCAATGCGAAGGCCAGGGGTTCGAGTCCCCTAGCCTCCACCAAGTTTCAGGGCCCGCGCAAGCGCAGCCAGATCCCGCCGTCTCGGGCGAGATAGCGGCGCGCATGGCTCGGAGCGTCCTGATCGGTCCAATGCGCCCCCGCCGCGGGAGCCTGATCGCCGAGATAGCGCTGGCCCGCGGCGCGGTTGTCCGAGCTGTACAGGCCGCTCTTCGAATCGAAAACGAAGACCCGCGACCCACCGCCCTCATCCATCGGCCAGGCGTAGACGACGAAGTCCGCTTCGGCGGCGTCGATCGCGACCTTTCCGGACTCCAATCCCGCGACACTGCAGACACTGCCGCCCGCCATGGCCCGAAGGTCGATGCGATAGCGGTAGCCCTGTTTGGCTCCGATGCCGGGAGCAGGCCACTCAAAGCCATTGTCGAGCCAGGGATCGCCAAGCGGCCCGTCACCGCCGCGCAGATTTTCCGCCGCGCACAGTTCCGGGAGAAAAAGGCACTCGCCGCGACCGTCGCCATCCTCGTCGAGCACGCCGTTCATGCGGGCCATGGCCTGTGCATCGGCGACGACGGCCAGGTTCGCCTTCGCGGCCCGTTCGTTCGTGTCGAGGCACTGCTCGATCAGGGTTGGTGCGGCCAGACTCGAGAATAGGCCCGCGGAGAATAGCGCCAGAATCGTGCTCTGCAGAGCGCTGCCGTCGCCGGCGGTCCACTCCAGGCCGACGCTGGTCCTGCGGCCGAACACGGTCGAATCGGGCGTGCCGGACTCGCCGGCGGTGAATCCGACGGCGAAACAATTGGAGTCCGCCCTGGCCAGTGCAGCAGCAAGACCGGGATGAAGAACGACGTGATCGCGCAGGCCGTGCAGCGCATCGCCGAGCAGATCCAGACGAGTGCTCGCCAGCAACTTGCCGTCGACCAGGCACCAGTGAAGTTCGAGTTGAGCTCCGATCCCATCCAGCGGAAATTCGAGCGACCTGACGCGAACGCCTTCGAGCGTCTGCTCGCGCTCCCTGACGCTCACTGTGCAATGCAGCAACAGTGCGTCCAGCGTGCGCCGTGCTCGATCCGGATCGCGCAACTCACAGGCGACGAGCAAAGGTGGGAAGTTGCCATTGCTGTCCAGTCCCGCCAGCCAGCCATTGGATGCGAGTGCGATCGTCGGGCCGAAGTTGCCGAACAGGTCCTTCTCCGTGTCGACACCCGCCTCGAGACGAAACTCGCTGATCGCCCGCATCAACACGCCCTGGGCCTGGCTTGGGATCATCAGGCACAGGTCGGTGATCAGGCGTGAACCGTCAAAGCTGTACAGACCCGCGTTCGAAAGTTGCGCGGGCAGCGCGCGCGCAAGGTCGAGGTCCAGCGGCTGACTGGTCAAGGCATGCGTGATCAAGTCGACTCCGGCCGGCGAATGCAACGTCAGCGCCTCGGCCAGCCCGTCCGCGGTCCGTCCGATTTCCACGGATGCGCCGAAGAAATTCGTCAGCCCGGTGCGCGCCAGGGCGCGCTGTTCCGAGCGATCGCCGCCCGCATGCAGCGCATCCCAAAGCGAAGTGAGTTGCAGATGCGCCTCGAGCAGCGGCTCTGCTCCGAGTGTTTGCACGCTCGATGCCTCCAGCGCGAGCCGCGAGTTGTCGAACGAATTGTCCTCGGTACGTTTCCGCGCGGAGCCAAGTTCGCGGGCCACGGCGCCGCGTCCGCCGAACTTGAACTCGAACACGTCACCGTCGCGCGAGAGATCCAGCACGAACGTGCCATCGCTGATTTCAAAGCCCCAGGTGGGTTCCAGTTTTTCCACGAGGGTCCATTCACGCGAGGCTGCGAACCGAGCGAGCAGCGGGGCCGCGGCTTTCGCGATGAGGTCGGCTTGGTTGCCGGCGGCGTAGGCGACCGTGACGACCCATGGCCGCGCCGAAAGCGAAGCTGCCAGCGCTTCCGCGGTAACGCCCGAGACTGAGATCACTGCTTCGCCCTCCAGGCCAGGCAGGCTGTCCAGGAACGCGTCGAACTCGACCGCGCGCGAGCGCAGATCGGCAGCTGCCCCCTCGATCAGTGTCCGCACCTGCTGCGCCGCCTCGCGCGGTTCGGACTGGCGATACAGACGCCCCAACTCGCTCGCTTCGAACAGATCGGGCAACTGACTGACGTCGGCAACGTGAACGACCAGCAGGGCATCCTTGGGAAGCCGCGCGTACAGCGAGTGCCGTCGCGGAGCGTCAGCATCGGATTTCTTGCGCGCCTTCGTTTCGCCGTCCGATCTGCCGACCGTTCCAGGCTTCGCAGGAACACCGTCGTCGCTCCTGCGCGCAGCCAGCGAGGACCAATCCCGCAACGGCGTGATCGTGACGACCCGCGCCGGACGAGAAGATCCGGTTTCTTCGTGGAAACAGGCTCCGAGTGCGACGAACGGAACTCCCAGGAGCAGCCAGACGGGCGGACGCATCGTCCCCAGGTATCGAGCCCGCTCGGGCGCGATCTTGAGGCGCGCCTCAGCTGCGGTAACTGCTGCGCCTGCGCGAGCGCGGCGCCTGGACCAGAAATTCTTTCAGGCTTCGATCGATCAGCGAGGCCAGCTCCGAGCCCATCTCCGCCACCTGCCAATCGAGCAGCCCCTCGATGTTCGCGAGCTCCTGTACGCGGCGGGGCTTTTGCTTCGCCAGGCGCAACAGCACGTGGCGGTTGAGCACGAGGCTCGCGTCAAAGCCTTCCGTCACCGCCCGGGCACGGCGCCACTCCTTGAGCCGCTCGTGCAGTTCGTATTCCTGGTCGTCGAGTTCGCCGGTGCCGTCCTTGGACGGAAGTTGCGGCGCGCGAAGGACCGGACCCAGCTGGCGCGCGCGCAGCAGCGCGGCCTGGATCTCCGCTCCGTAGCGACTCGACTGACGCGGTGAAAGGCCCTGAAAATCGCCGCGCTCGCCGGGCCGCGACGTCGCCATCGTCGCCAAGGCGATGAGCACGTCGTTGTGAATCACTTTGAACGGCGGCAGATCGCTTTCGCGCGCGAGCCGGTCGCGCAGGATGAACAGTTCGCGCAGGGCCTGCAGGGCCTCGCCGGTCAACGACCGCGCGCCTTGGATGCGCGTGTATTCATCGGGCTCGAAAGCGTTGTCCTGGGGCACCAGTTGTTCGAGCCTGCGGCATTCGCCTTCGACGATGCGCCGGCGCTTCGCGCTCTCGAGTTCCTTCTTCTGCGCGCGCGCGAGCGGAATCAGGAAACGGGTGTCGAGTCGCGCATAAGCAATCTGTTTCGGCGAAAGCGGACGCGCGCTCCAGTTCGAGCGCTGCATGGACTTGTCGAGTTCGACGTCGAAGCGCGACTTGAGCACGCTCGCCAATCCCGGCTGTGTTTCGCCCAGCGCTGCGGCGGCGACGCGCGTGTCGAACAGGCTCTGAAAACGAAAGCCGAAGTTCCGTTTCATGATCAGGACGTCGTATTCGCCGTCGTGGAAGATCTTCTCCTTGGTCGGGTCGGCCAGGATCGCCCCGAAGGGCGCCAGATCGAAGCCCGCCAGCGGATCGAGCAGGTAGTCGCGGTCCTCGACCGTGACCTGGATCAGGCAGACCTTCTCGCGGTAATTGAAAAACGAGTCGGCCTCCGTGTCGACCGCGATTTCGGTCTGAGACGAGAGGTCCTCGAGCAAATGGGCCAGCCCGCGGGCATCCTGGACAATCGTCGGGGGCGGCAGTTCGGGGGGCATTGAATAGTTCTACCGTCCGGGTGCCTGGCACCTTCCTGACCTGTTGCCGCCGAGCCTCTCAGAGCGCCGTTGCCGCCGGACTTCGACGTGGCCGAACCGCTCACAGCGCCGCCCGGCGCACGCAACAGGTTGGGAGGGTGCCTGGCACCAATATAATGGCGAGGATGACGGGACTTGAACCCGCAACCTCCGGCGTGACAGGCCGGCGCTCTAACCAATTGAGCTACATCCCCGCTTGTGGGCGGCAGACTCTATCCAGGCCACTATGGGCTGGCAAGGGCCTAGCGGCGTCCGAGGAGGCGCGTTCAGCTCTTCGCGCGCGCCAATTCAGCCCGAACGCACCGCTTCCGAGGGCCGCGCGCGAATCATGCATAGCAGCGGGTAGAGGACGGCGACGATCGCAACCAGGATCGCTCCCGCAGCGGCCCACATGAGCTGCCAGGACAGACCGGGGTAAGGCAGCGGCAGGCCGGAGACGACGCGCAACGCGCGCACGATCACCGGCGAAAGCGCGCTGCCGAGGCACAGCCCGAGCAGGCCGGCCGTCGCGCCGACCACCAGTGCTTCGAGCAGCACCATGCCTGCGATCTGCGAACTCGTGGCGCCGAGCGCGCGCAGCACGCCGACTTCCTTCGCGCGCTCGAGCGCCGCGAGCAATTGCCCGTTCAAGACGCCGAGCGCAGCCAGCAAGATCGTCCCGGCGAGCACGAGGTCGAACAGGATGAAATCGCGCGCCACGTCCGTCGTGAACCAGCGCCACAGATACGGGCCGTCTTCGAAGCTGATGCCGCGCGCGTCGGGATAGAGCTCGCGCACGGCCGCTTCGATGACTTGGCTATCGGTCCCAGGCTCGAGGCGCACCGCGATGTCGCGCACGATTCCGGTTCCCAGGCAGAAGGTGCGATCGAGGAAGCGCTCGTCGACGATGCCGTACAGCCGCTCGTCGGGGTGCGGGAAATAACCGTAGGCGTCGCTGATCGCGATCACCGGCAGCGAAACGACTTCGCCGCGCGGGCCCTTGACGTGGATCGCGTCGCCGACCTTGTAGTCGCGGTGACGCGCGAGGCGGCGCGAGAGGATCACACCGTTCTCGGTCGCCATGCGCTCGAGCAGCGCGGGCTGCTTGAGTGCCGGACCGTACTTGGAAAGTTGCGCGGGCCGCACTCCGATCAAAAGAAAAGGCACATACGTGCGCGCCGAATTCGGCTCGACGCCGAGCACGCCGGGAAATCGTTCGAGCTGCGTGATCAGCGGCGCGAGTTCCACGTCCGGCAGGTTGCGGACAAAGACCTTGTCGAGGAATGCCTGCTGGCCCCAGGTGCGGGTCTCGGCCTCCAGACTCTGCGTCATGCCGTGCAAACCCACATAGGCCGCCGTCACGAGTGCGATCGCGGACACGGCGCCCGCCACGCGCAGCGGTGCATCGCGCATGCCGCGCGCCGCGAGCTTGCCCGCCAGGGGAAACCGGCGCTCGAACGGGCCCGCGATGCGCGAACACAGCCAGCTCAAAAGTCCCGGCAGCAACATCGGCAAGCTGACGAACAGCGCCAGAATGCCCAGACCGACCATCAGGATGCCGACCAG
>JANMRV010000001.1:0-23074 GCA_031388685.1 Planctomycetota bacterium | reverse complement strand
GACGAAACGTCATTCGACATGAAGCCGAAGACCGAATAAGCGCGGCTGCGCTGCGGCGGCACGACGCGCACGCCGCCGCCGCGCAAGAGCACCGCTTCGCCGCGCCGAACCAGGCGTTGCTTGACACAGACGGGCTCGCCGTCGCGCAGCACCAGCGCGCAATCCATTTTCTGCGCGCGCACCTTGCGCCAAGCACCTTCGATGCGCACGACGGTTTCGAAGTTGGTCGTCGAATAAAACTCGTCGGGCAAGATCCCGTCCGCTTCCGCCGGCGCGAAACGCGCGTCCGTGACGCTGCTCGACGCGCCCAAGTACGCGAGGCTCTCCAGGATGCGATCGAGCGCATGCGGATCCGCCGCGCGCACCGCGAGCCTTGCCGACGAGGGCTCTTCGTTGGTCTTGCCGATGGTGAAATCGAGCACCTCGAACTCGCCGCCGTCCTCGACGATGCGCGCAAAGGTCTTGCGCAGAATGTCCGAGTCGATCAGGTGCCCGGAGAGTTCGACGATTTCCTGGAGCATGGCGTGCGAGCCAAGAGTACCTGACGAGCCGGGCAATTCTCTACGGCTTTAGGGCACCAAGACATCGCGGTGCTACTTGTAGTTCGTGGCGGTACGCGGAGAGAATTTGGCTGCGAGCATGGCGTCGATCAAGCACTCGCGCGGACGATTATCGGCCACCTGATGGACGATTCTCTCGTTCAGGCTGCTGCCCTATTGAGCGTCGAGTCCCGCTATCCGCCGGATCTCGGCAACCGCAACCTCTAGCTTGTCGTTGACCACGATGTAGTCGTACTTGCCGCGCTCGCGCCACTCGTCCTCCGCTTTCTTCAGGCGGCGTTCGAGCACATCTGGCGCTTCGGTCTTGCGCGCGGTCAATCGCCGGCGCAGTTCGTCAAAGTCCGGCGGCGCGATGAACACGTAGATGCCCGGCTCGCCCAGCGTCTTCAATTGCAGCGCGCCTTGCACGTCGATCTCGAGCAGATACACCTCGCCGCGGGCCAGCGCTTCCTGCATCGGCTTGCGCAATGTGCCGTACATGTTGCCGTAGACGTCGGCGTGCTCGATGAAGGCGCCTTCGGCCATCAACTTCTTGAACTGCTCGCGCGAAAGGAAGTGATAATCGCGGCCGTCGACTTCGCCGGGCCGCGGCGAGCGCGTGGTGGCCGAGACCGAGAAGCGCACGCGCGGGTCTTCGAGCAGGCGCTTGCAGATCGTGGTCTTGCCGCTGCCGGAGGGGCCGGAGATCACGAGCATCGTGCCCTTGCGCGCGGCACTCTTCATTCGATGTTTTGCACCTGCTCGCGCAAGCGCTCGATCGCGGTCTTCATCTCGACGACTGCGTGCGCGACCTCGGCGTCGACACACTTCGAGCCGATCGTGTTCGTCTCGCGCAACAATTCTTGCACCAGGAAATCCAACGGACGCCCCACCGGGCCGGGGCGGGCGAGGATGGCGTCGAATTGGTCGAAGTGGCTTTGAAGCCGCGAAAGTTCTTCGGCGACATCGAGTTTGTCGGCGAGCAAGGCGACTTCGCGGGCAAGGTCGGTGGGCGCAACGGTTCCGCGATTGCCGAGCAGTTCCTCGACGCGGCGCGTCAGCGCGGCGTGGTGCTCCTTGACGATCAGCGGCATGCGCTTTTCGATTTGACCGGCGAGACGCTCGAGCACTTTGCGATTCTTCTTGAGGTCCAAGGCCAAGGCGCGACCCTCGGTCTCGCGCATTTCCTCGAGCGCTTCGAGCGCGGCTTCGGCCACCTTGAGCAGCAACTTGCGCTCGCGCTCCAACGTGCGCGGCGCTTCGGCGCCATTGGCGACGACGCCGGGCAATTGAGCCAACACGTCGAGCGAGAGTTTGGGCTCGAGGCCAAGCTGCTTCGCCAACTTGTACAAATCGCGCTGCAACTGCCGCGCGACTTCAGGCTGCACCTGCGGGCCGCCGGCGCGAGAGCTGCCCACAAGACTGATGTTCAAGGCCACAGCGCCGCGGTCGAGGCGCTTCTTCACCAGCGCTTCGACTTCTTGCTCGAGTTCCATGAACTCGTTCGGCAGGCGCAACTTCACTTGCAGGTGCTTGTGGTTCACCGTGCGAACTTCGGCGCGCATCGAGACGCCGCCCTGTTCGAGCAACGCAGCGCCGAAACCTGTCATCGAGCGCATGGACTCAGGCCTTCGACTTCGCGGCGCCAGGACGGCTGCCGGGCTTGATCGCGGGGCCGCGCTCGCCGGACTTGCACAGCGAGCATTCGGCCGGATCCCAGGACACGGCTTCGACTTCGGCAAGCGCGGTGAAAGGCAGGCCCTCGGCTTCGAAAGGGTTCTTCTTGCCCGAGCGATTCACGATCGACGCGACGCCGATCGGCGTGGCGCCGAGTTGGCGAACGAGAGCAAGCACTTCGCGCACGGAACCGCCGGTGGTCAGGACGTCTTCGACGATCAAGAGTTTTTCGCCGGGCTTCAGCTCAAAGCCTCGGCGCAAGGACATTGCGCCGTCGACGCGCTCCGAGAAGAACGCGCGCAGTCCGAGCACGCGGCCGACTTCCTGGGACCACACCACTGCGCCAAGGGCGGGACCGATCACCAGTTCGGGTTTGACCGTCAGGCGCGAGGCGACTTCGCGCGCCATGGTCTCCGCGTGTTTGGGATGCGCGAGCAACAGCGCGCACTGGAAGTACTGGTTGGAGTGGCGGCCACTCGACAACTGAAAGTGTCCTTCGAGCAGCGCGCGGCTCGAACGGAACAGATCGAGGACCGCGTTGGCCTCCATGGATCTACTTGCCGTCGGTCGGCGGGGTCGAAGGCGGCGGATTGGCGGGCGGCGGAGTCGTTCCGGCCGGCGGCGCGGCACCGTCGCCGCCAAGAGCGGGCATGTCGAGTTCGCTCGGGGCCCCGTCGCCGAATGCACCTTGGGTGAGCTGCACGCGGTTCATGATCGTGATCAGCATCGCACTGGCCAGGAACACGCCGACGCAGACCGCCGTGAACGTATTGATGCCGCGCGCACCGGCGCCAAAAGTCTCCTGGCCGCTGGTGCCCAGCGCCTGGCCGAAGCCACCGCCTTTGCCCTCTTGCAGCAGGATCACGACGATCAGGACGATCGCCGCCAGGATGAACAGGAAGTACAGGAGCGTGATGATGAGCGACATGCTTTTTCTCGAACGCGAACGGAGTTAGAGCGCGCCCTCGACGATACCGAGGAACGCTTCGGATTGTAGTGCAGCGCCACCGACAAGTGCGCCATCGACATTGGGCGCAGCCATCAGGGCCTTGATGTTGTCCGCTTTCACGCTGCCGCCGTACTGGATGCGCACGCGCACGGCGGCGGCGTCGGAATACATGCCGGCGAACAGGCCGCGGATATAGCTGTGGACCTCGCCGGCCTGGGCCGGGGTCGCGTTGTTGCCGGTGCCGATGGCCCAGACGGGTTCGTAGGCCAGCGTGACCCGCTCGAGGTCGCTTTTTTGGACTCCGGCGAGTCCCAGCGTGAGCTGGCGGCTGATGCGCTGCTCGGTCGAACCCGATTTGCGCTCATCGGCGGTCTCGCCGACGCACAGGATCGCGTCGAGGCCGGCGGCCAGGGCCGCGTGCAGCTTGCGGTTGATCAGCCGATCGTCCTCGCCGTAGAGGTGCCGGCGTTCGGAATGGCCGCACAGAACCAGCGTCGCGCCAACGTCCTTGAGCATCGCCGCGCTGATTTCACCGGTGAACGCGCCGCTCTTTTCGTCGCAAAGATTTTGGCCGCCGACCTGGATCGACGAGCCGGCGACAGTGCGCGCGATCTCCTCCAAGTAGACGAATGGCGGAAAGATGGCGACGTCGCGATTCGACCAACCAATCGAGCGCTGCGCCAACGTGCGCGCCAGCGCCACGGCGGAGCGCCGGTCGAGGTTCATCTTCCAGTTGCCGGCAATGAACGGCGTGCGCGTCACGCAGAACCCTTGGCTGTGAGCGAAGCGCCGTCGATCAGGCGCCGGCCATCGAGCGCAACCAGCGCGCGCGCGTCGTTCGCCAAACGTTCGAATTCGGCGGGCGAAATGGCCTGATTGCCGTCGGAATGGACCTCGGACGGACAAGTGTGGACTTCGACGATCAACCCATCGGCGCCCGCGGCCAGACCGGCGCGCGCGAGAGGTCGAACGAGGTCGCCGCGGCCGGCCGCGTGCGAAGGATCGACGATCACGGGCAAGTGCGTGTGGCGCTTGAGAAAGGCAACTCCGCCGACGTCGAGCAAATTGCGCGTCGTGGAATCAAAGCCGCGCACGCCGCGCTCGCACAGCACGACCTGGCTGTTGCCGGCGGACAGGATGTACTCGGCGGCCAGCACGAACTCGCGCAGCGTGGCCATGAAACCGCGCTTGAGCAGCACCGGTTTCTTTGTCCGGCCGACTTCGATGAGCAGCGGCGCGTTGAACATGTTGCGCGAGCCGATCTGGAACATGTCCGCGGCCTCGCCGACCGCCTCGACTTCGCGCGGATCGAGGACTTCGGTGACGATCGCAAGACCCGTCTCGACGCGCACGCGCTCGAGAATCTCCAGCCCCTTGGTGCGCGTGCCTTGGAACGAGTAGGGCGAGGTGCGCGGCTTGAAGGCGCCGCCGCGCATCGCCAAGGCGCCCCGTTCGCGCACGGCGCGCGCGATTTCGAGCGTGCGCTCGAAGGTCTCGACGGCGCAGGGACCGGCAATCAGGGAAACCGCGCCGCCACCAAATCGCGCGGCGCCGACTTGCACCTGGGTGTCGGGGCGGCCCGGGACGCGCTCGTGCAACTCGCGGGAGGCGCCGGCGTCGAGGATCGAATGCACCACGGCCAGGTCCTCGAAGCGCGAGCGGTGCTCGGGCCGGCCGGGACCGGTCAATTCGAGGTACTCGCGGTCATGATCCAGGAAACGGGGCTCGAGCGAGAGCTCGCGCGCCAGTTCGAGGATCGAGTCGATCTCGCCTGGGGCGAGCTTCTTCCTGAGGCGGATCAGCATGGAGGAGGCAAAAAGCACCCGGCGTGGCCTGAGGCCCGCCGATCTGCCCGTTCGAAGCGCACCAGTCTAGCTACGTTCAGTACACGCCGCCACGCACAGGCCCGCGGGTCCGGCCGGCGCTGGACGCCAAGCCTACAAAACCCGGGCTGGACGGGGCCGGAGCAGGTGTCTATAGCTGGTCAGCCCAGCGCCTTGCACTGGGCAATTTCCCACGTGCAACGTATCGCCGCGATTTTCACCTGCCTTGTCTTCTCGATCGTGATCGGCGGGTTGCTCTCGCGCAACGGCGCGGTCCCCAAGGCGCGGCTGAGCGACTTCGAGCCTGTCTCCGCGCCGATCCTGCCGGGACTTGTCGACCCGATCGGGGCCGCGGACGGATCCACGCCGAACCGCATGGACCGCTTGGTCCTGCGCGTCGTCGACGACGCCGGACTGCCGCTTCCAGGGGCTGCGCTCGTGGCCCGCGGCGGTGTCTCGGTGATCTGGGCTTTTACGAAAGCGGATGGCACGGCCTCGCTCGACGGCCTTTCGCAAGGAAATTCGCGGCTCGCCGTGATCGCCTTCCCCCACCCGTGCCTCGAGGTCGATATCGAGCCCGGTGCCGACGTGAGGCAGATCCAATTGCGACCTCCCGCGACGCTGCCGCAGGCCTTGCACGACATCGCTCGATCGCGGTGCGCAGGCGGACTCGCCTGGGCCGGCCTCGAGAGCGCGGCGGGGTATGAGCTGCTGCTGCTGCCGGTCGCTCGAGCGTCAGAATTCGGCGGCACATTGCCGCGCTCGACCGTGTGCGATCAAAGCGGAAAGTTCGCGTTCGAGGGTCTCGCCCACGGCCGCTACCTGCTCAAGGTCCTCCCGCCCTGGGCCAGCGGAGGATCGTGGCCCGATCTTGCCGCCGAGAACAGCCGTGAACTGGACTTCAAGGGCGAGAACACGGCACTCACGATCGAACTCGCGCGGGGTCGCATCGAGGGCGAAGTTCGCGACGACCTCGGACGCGCACTCGAGGGCGCGCTGGTGCTCATGAACGAGATGGCGAACGAGAGTCACGTCTGGCCGCCGTGTTCGACCGGCCCCGACGGCCGCTTTCAATTCCAGGATGTGCCGCCTGGGAAATACCGCGTCACCTGCCGCGCCGGCGAAGGCAGTTCGACGCTCGAGGATCTCGCCGTCGAAGCGGGCGCCACCGCCTGGGCGGCGCTACCGGCTTTCGCCGCGCGCAAGCGGCCATAGACCCGGGCGCCGCGGGGCGGCAGACTGCGCCAGGATCCCGCATGAATCGCACACTCGCGCTGTCGCTGACGCTGGCGATCTTGCTGGCGCACATGCTGGCGATCCACAAGGGCATGACCGGCTCGTTCGCACCGCCCAACGACGAGGCCCACGTGACGTTCCGGGTCGCGCGCAACCTGCTCGAGACCGGCAGCCTGGCCTGGAATCAGGGCGGAAGACCAGTCGAGAGTTTTCCCTCCTTCCTGTGGGTGGCGCTCGCTGCGATCGGGACACGTTTCGAGCTGGGCGTCACGACCTTCTGCCAGACGCTGGGCACGTTGAGCGCGCTGATCACCGTCCTCGTGCTGGCGCGCTTCTCGCCCGGCCGCCTTGCGGGAGTGATCGCTCCATTGTTGTTCGTGGTCAGCGGCGGCATCGCCGCCGCGGCCGCCAGCGGCGCGGAGACCGCGACTTTTGGATTGTGGATCGTCTGGAGTTTCCTGGCCTACGAGCGCAAGTCGAAACGCTCCTTGATCGTCGCCCTTTGCCTGTGCGTGGCGACACGCGAAGAAGGCGTGGCCTTCGCGGCCATGCTCTTCGCACTCGAGCTCACGGGAATGCTGCGGCAATCCGAGGAGCCGAGGATCGGCATGCTGCGCTGCTTCGCGCCGGTCGCGGCCCTGACCCTGCTGATGGCGCTGCTGCGCCATCAGTTGTTCGGCAGCTGGATCTCGCCCTTCACGCACGCCTGGGAGAGCTCCAGCTCCGAACGCTGGCTCGACGGCGGGCGATATCTCGCCGACTTCGTGCGCGGTTCGAGTTGGACCATTCTGTTGGTCTTCCCGCTCTACTACTTCGCGCGCGGCGGATTGACGGGTGTCGGCAAGCGCGCGCTGTGCCTTTCGCTGGGTTACTGCGCCTTGGTCGCGGGCCAGGGCGGCGGCCACGGGCCGATGTTCCAGCCGCTGGTGCCGATGATCGCCCTCCTGTTGATCGCGATTCAGGAATCGATGACTCACGCCTTGGACAGCCGCAGGCGATTGTGGCCGCAGCTCACCTGGGTCCTCTTCCTGTTGGCGCTGACGGGCTCCGCTTTGGTGAGCAAGTATCCAGGTGACCTTGGCCTCCTGCCGCTCGAGGGTCTGCACCGAATCTGGCTGCAGAAGAGCGACGCGACGCGACTGTCCTACGCCGATCCTCTCGGTCGCCTGGGTGTGATCGAAGAAATCGACGCCACCGAGCGGCTGCGCAGTCTGGGGAACTTCATGCGCGAGGACGGGGACTTCGATGCACAGGGCAGCGTGCTGACTCCCTGGCCGGGCGCCACCGGCTACCTGTCCCGACTGCGAGTCATGGACGCCCTGGGTCGAGCGACATTGTTGCCGGGTCAAAGCGTGCCGCAACCTTGGAGCGGCATCCCGCGCTCGGACGTGCTCGCGCTGATAGCCCAAGCACCCGACTACATCGTGCCACAAATGACCTGGAACGACTGGCGAGAGATCCCGCCGACGCTGCTCGAGATCGCAGAAGACTGGCTCGCACGAATCGACAGTGTCCCGGTGAATCCTGCGCGCACGACGGCCATGCGCGAGGCGCTGCGAGCCTTTGAACTGATCACGGTGCCGGTGCCCTACGGCAATCCGCAGCAACGCACGACGACAAGACCGTTCCACTTGCTGCGCCGGCGTGCGCTCGGAGTGTCGCCGAAGCTGGAAGTCGAGGTCAAGGGCAGGCACTTCACCGTGAACGTTCGGCACAGCTCCCACGAGCAGTTGGTCGATCTGCGCGTGCTGCTGATCGATTCGAGCGCGCGCAGCTGGTGCGTGCTACCAACCGGCGGCGTGCGCGAATTCGCGACGGGAATGATGCGCACTTCGATCCTGTTGTTCAAAACGGGCGATCGCACGATCGAACTGGCTGCCGGGGATTTCCCTGATGATCTCGACGTCGTCGAAGTGCGCGCGGTGCTGCGCAATCCGCTGGCGCGCGCTGAGCACCCGTTCGCCCTGGCCGGCGAACAGGTGACCGTCAGGGTCGAGCGCTGATCCGCCACGCACACTGTCGGGCAGCATGGGTCAGCGGGTGCGCCTGGTGGCCGAATTTGCGCCGCCGCCCAAGCCAGTCGTCATTGACCAGGGCGGGCTACGGGTCTGGCCCAAGGAAACTCCCTGACGGAGTGTGCGCAAAGGCGAAGCAGCGGGATCAGTCCAGATCGAGCAGACCGTCCAGGGAGGCGGCGCTCAGGGTCGATGGCACCCAAAGGAAATTGAGCGCGTGTCCCAGTCCGGCATTCCAATCGCCCTCACGCCGCGAGCCCATGGTTCCCAGCGCACTGGTCGCCGCCGCGCGCACCCACAGCAGGCCTGTGGGATCTGATGCCACCTGGCACAGTGCTCGCAGGGCTCTGCCGTCACCCACGCGACCGAGGGCCCTGCAAAGACTCATCTTCGATTCGAGGCTCGCCCCCCCCGCCATCATTCCCAGGAGTTGCCGGCTGACTTGAGCGCCCAAAAGTGTGAGAGCCTCGCTGGCCGCACGATACAACTCCGGGAATTGGCGTGCCTCGGTGAGGACGCGCTCGAGGGCGGGCGCAGCATCCCGCGCGCCGCTCATTCCGAGCGCCAAACTGGCGTGGCTGCGAACAGCCACATCGCCATCGCGCAAGCGAGAGATCAGCTCGGACCTCGCTTCGCTTGCACCGCACAGTCCGATGGCCAGCGAACAGGCGGCCGCGGATTCGGAAGAATTCGATTCGATCAAAAGATCGGTGAGCAGCGTCCGCGATTCGCGAGAAGCGGCCCCGCTCGCGCCCGCCATGCCGTGCTCGAAAACTCCAAGCGCCAGCGCGGCCCAAGGCAATTCACCCGAACGGGCAGTCGAGGCGCGGTGCACCAGAATCCGACGAACTTCGGAACTCGCGCTCAGGCGGTCGGACTCGCCGGGGTTGCCGCCGGGACGCGAGCCCACCAGCGCGAGGCTCATGAGTGCGAACTCGCGCGTGGGTTGATCCGTTGCCTCCGCGGACGTGGCGAGGAGCGCAGCGCGCACGCGTGCGTCGAGTTCGTCGCTGTCGCCGTCGCCCAGTTCACCCAGCCCCAGCGCGGCATTCTGTTCGATCTCGACGCAATCGCGCGAACGCGGCGCCAGGGACTTCAACAGGCGCTCCAGCACGCGGCGTTCGATTGCGCTGCCGTCCTCGAGATCGGAGCACAGTCGCGCGGCCGCGGTCACGGCCTGCGCGCGAATCCATCCGGCTTCGCTTTCGTCGTCCAGGATCGAAAGCACCCATTCGACCTCGCTGGCGCGGGAAGCGGACGGAATCGCCGGCGCGAGGCCTTTCCGAGGCGAGTGCGTGATGCGCGGTTCTCCGAACCCACGGCTCTTGCGCGGTTTCTCATTGGACTCGACGCTTGGCACGGAGTTGTCCACGGCGAGCGGGACAAGACTGAGCGCATGCAGCGCCGCGAACTTGACTTCAGCAGATGCGTCGGCGTCCTGGCTGAACAGCGCGCAGATCCGACTCGCCACGAGCCGGCGCACGTCTTCGCGAGCAGAATCGCGTCCGATCACGCCCATCGCGTAGAGCGCCAGCGCACGCTGGCGATCGGAGAACGGCTTCGTTTCGACCGCTACTGAACTTGCCTCCGAATCACTGGGAGAGCGCAGCACGCCCTCGATCAAGTCTCCCAACGGGAAAAGGGCGTCCTCAGTTCCGAGAATCCCAAGGGCCGTGATCGCGGCATCGGCCAGCCGCGCGTCGCTGTGATAGATGAACGGCAGGATCGTCGCGTAGCTGGTGCGTGAGCCGGGCACGCGCGGATCCTCGCCGAGTTTGGCGAGCGAGATCAGCGCGCGGGACAGAATCAGTTCCGAGGTCTCGTGGGTCAGCAGGAGACGCAGCGACGGCTCGATGCGCTCGTAGGAACCGACGCGCGTCCCGGCCACTTGCACACTGGTGCGCGGATCCGATGGAACTTGGCCCACGACAATAGACAGGTTGCACGGTTCAATGCGAACGAATCGGTCGCGCTGCAGTTCCCACCAAGATTCCCATCCGCGCCGTCCATTCCAGGCAGCGGCGGGGCGAACCGGCGAGGGGTCCGCGGCCGCAACCGGTCCGGGGGCAGGCCTGTTGGGTAAATGCAATGCACGGCGCAGCGACGGCCCAGGAATCGGGGGAGGCTTGACCGGGGGCGGCACAACGTCCCGGTCGGCCGAAACTGGAGATTCGGCCCCGTCGGGCGCGCCTGTCGGCGATCCAGCAGGCGCAGCAGGCGCCGGGTTCGTTTCCTGAGCACTGCTCAGCGGCGCGAGCAACGAAAGCACAGAACTCAGTGCCAAAGGCACGAGTTCATGCTTCAGCCAAGGGAATTGGCGGCTCATTTAGGGGGTACGTTTCGGTTCGCTCTGCCCTGCCCCCAGGTAGTAGACACGCGACCTGAGGGGAAGTTACAGGCTCAGCCGGAAAATGGGCGGCACCGGGCGCCGGGCACCGTATCCGCCCAATCGTCACTGAATGTCATACCGCTTGAGCTTGCGATAAAGCGTGCTCTTGCCGACCTTCAACAGCCGCGCCGCGGCCAATCGGTCACCGCCCGTTTCCTTCAGGGCGCGCAGCAAGGCCTTCTTCTCGTAGAGGTCGAGGCTGACGTTCTCCTCGGGTGAAATCTCCCACTCTTCGTAGCGACGATTCTGGCCAGCAGGTTGGAAGCCCGAATCAAAGCCGGCCGGTAGGGGTCCCGCCACGGATCCGAGGTTTTGAACACGCGGACGAGGAATGAGATCGCGAGGCGGCAATTCGACTGCCCGATCGCGCAGAGCAAGCGGAAGGTGCTGAACTTCGAGCACGCCCTCCTGGGCCTCGGCGCAAGCGCGTTCGATGGTGGTCTGGAGTTCGCGCACGCCACCGATCCACGGATGCGCGGCGAGTGTGGCCAATGCGGAGTCGCTGACTTCGATGTCGCTGCGGGCGGAAGTCGAGCGCCGGGCGAAGTGGCAGGCAAGCATCGAGATGTCGTCCTTGCGTTCGCGCAGCGCAGGGATACGGACCTCGCGGGCACGCAGCAGGCGGGCCAGCTCGGCCGAAAAACGGCCAGCGGCCACTTCGGCGCCGAGGTCCACGGTCGTGGTCGCGATCACGCGAACCTCGACGCGCTCCGGGCGACGCGCGCCTTTGCGCATGACCTCGCCATTGCAGATCACGTGTTCCAATTTCTCCTGCAGCGACTTCGGCAGGAGTTCGATGGCCTCGAGCAACACGCTGCCGCCCTGCGCCTGCTGCAGCGCGCCCGGGCGATCGGTGGCCGCCTCGGCGTGGGCGCCCTTGACGTAGCCGAACAGCTCGAAATCGAGGTGTTCCTCGGACAGGCCTGCGCAGGAAAGCGGCAAGAAAGAGCCACTCGAAGCGCTCATGAAATGGATCGCGCGTGCGACGTGCGTCTTGCCGCAACCCGCTTCGCCGACGATCAGTACTGGGTCGAGCGTTTCGCTGCTCTCGTGGATGCAGGCGCGCACGTGAGCCATGCCCGGACTCGTGCCCAGTAGGCTCGCGGCGCCGAAGGCGAGTCGCGCGGCGTCGAGCAACACACCGACCTCGCGGCGCGGGATCGTGTATTCGTTGAAGCGAGCGAGTTCAGCAGACATGCGCCTGCGCGCAGCATCGACGAGCAGAACCACGCGCAGGCCAGGATCCTTGGTGCCTGGGTTGGCGATCAGCGGCAGCACGGCCGCGGTCAACGAGCGTACCCCGCCGCCAGGCCCCATGGCGACGTCCAAGCGGAATCCGTCGCGGGCTTCGCTGCGCGCGTCGCGCACGAAGGCTTCCAGGCCGCTAGCGGGTGCCAGCCGGCCGAGGTTCTTGCCTTGGACACTGCTGCCGAGCAGGTCACGGGCGCCGCGGTCGGCGAGAGTGACCATGCCCTCGGCATCGACGAGCAGCACACCGTCGGGGTGACCCGCCGCGCCATTGTTCGAGCTGCCCGAGGCATCGCGATTCGTCCCGCTGTCACTCTCGGAGGCGCGTGAACCCTCCTTGAGCTTGCGGTTGTGCTGATCGAGCGCGCGATTGGCCGCCGAAAGTTCGGCGAACTGCGCGCGCGTGCGCAACAGCGCCCGAACGACATCCTCGAGGTTGGCGAGTTCCGCCTTGGCGAGCACGTGGTCCGCGCCGGCTTCATAGGCCTGATGCGCTTCCTCGCGTCCGACCGGGCCCTTGCCGAACAGCACGATCGGCGTACCGCTCAAGTGCGGAATCTGGCGCAGGCGACGGCAGACTTCGAGGCCGGTGATTCCGGCGAGCGCGGTGTCGACCAGGATCAGATCGCACGGCTGCTCCCGTGCTTGGGGCACGCCTTTCGTTGCACTGTCCGCCGTCGTGACCTCGTGTCCGAGGTCGCGCAGGCGATTGTTCAAGACCAGACGGCTGGATGCTTCGCCGTCGATGAGCAGGATGCGGCTCATTCTTCCTCCAGTCGGGTTGGCTCGGGTCCCAGGGGTCGGGGATTCACCGAGTCGCACTACTTTCGGTGCGCACCGCGCGGGACGAGTGCCGCGATGACGCTGATACGCTGGAACAAAGAGCTGCGCGAGCACGAGTCGCGCGAGCGCGTTGCACGGATGCTGTTGCATCCGCCGGGCGCATGCGCAGGATTGTCTCCAACATGGGAAGCGACCGCCAGCCCCGAATCGCAGAGCTTTGTTCTCCTGCGGCCCGAACGGCGCTGGACGAATGGGCAAGTCACCCGCGCGCGGCCTCCGATCGGCTGGGGCTCGCGTCGTTTCTACGCAGCCAATTCGAGCCGCAGCTCGCGCGCGCGCTCGCGGAGCAGTTCGATCTGCGCCAGCGCGCCGGACTCAAGTTCGCACAACCGCGGCACATGCTCCTGCATCGCAAGGGAGTCGAGCAGGCGACGCGTCTCGACGTCGCACGCTGGCGAGCCGCGCGCGTGAAGCACTTCGCGCCGAAGAGCACAGTGATCGATGCCACCTGCGGTCTGGGCGCGGATGCGCACGCCCTGATCGGAGAGAGCCTCGCCACGCTGGCGATCGACAGCGACGAGACGACCGCGCAGATGGCCGCGCACAACATCCTTGAGCTGACCGGCCGCGAATGCGTCATCCTAGGATCCTCCGCCGTGGCGCCGGTTCGTGGCCAATATTGGCTCGTCGATCCCGACCGCCGGGGCGACGGTCAGCGCAGCCTCGACCCCGAAACTTGGTCGCCGCCGCTGTCGGTCGCGTTGGGCTTGGCGCGCTCCGCGCGCGGCGCGTGCATCAAACTCGCGCCGGCTTTCGATTGGGAGCTGCTCAGCGCGGCCGAACTCGGCGCGACGGCGTGGCGTCCGAGCTGGGTCAGCGCCGGCGGCGAATTGCGCGAGTGCTCGCTGTGGAGCGGCGAGTGGGCACCTGGTGCGCAGCGCGGCGAGCGCGAAGCGGTGCTGCTCGGCGCGGACGGCGTTGGCGAATCCCCGAGCGTGCGCGCGTCGCTGATCGGCGTGCCCGTCGCGATCGAAGCGCTCGAGCCCGAAGCCGCGGCGAAGGTGCGCTGGCTTGCCGAACCCGATCCCGCGCTCATTCGCTCCGGCCTGCTCGGCAACGCGGCCCTGCGCGCCGGTGCGCGTCCGCTCGCGGACCAGATTGCCTACCTCGGTTCCATGGAACCGATCGACGATCCGCTGCTGCGCGCCTGGGCGGTCGTCGCCAGTTGCCCGCTCGATCCCAAACGCGTGCGGCGCATGCTGACCGAGCACGATGTCGGCACGATCGAGGTGCGTAAGCGCGGCCATCCCGATCCGGCCGAGGTCTTGGCGAAGCGCCTGGCGGGTTCGGGCGCGCGACACGGTCTGCTCGCCGTCGCCCGGCTCGAGCGCGGCCACCAGGCCTACTTGCTGGGACGCTGAGGCTTGGGCTGCTGCCAGGTCCTGAACGCCGCGCGCAATTTCGCATGGGCGTCGAAGCGCGCGACGAAATCGCTTTCGCGGCGCGAGCCCTTGGCTCGCATGACTTCGAACAGCGCGCTGCGTTCCTGCGCCGACCAGGCTTTCACGTCGGCGATCTCGGCAAGAACCGCGACGAGCGGCGCCCAGCGCTCGCAGGCCAGACGTTCCTCCGCGGGGAGCGACTTCCACGGCGCCGTGCCGAGCAACTGCGCGGCTTCGAGCGAAAGTTCGCGTGTCGCGCGCTCGCGATCCGCTCCGAAACGGCGCGCGAGCAACGCGGTGATCGACTCGCCGACTTTCGCCAACGGAAAAATCCCGATCACGTCCTCGCGCGGTTTTTCGAGGTCGAGATAGACGTTGTGCGGAACAAGTTTCTTCAGCGTCGCGCGCGATGAACGATGACTCGGATCGCGGCGGATGCGCTCCTGTTCGCGCGTCATCAAGCTCAGGACCGATCGATGGCGCGCCCTGAAACCGAGCTTTTGATAAAACCACCACGCGCCCGACTTCAGGCCTTCGTCGTTCTCGTAGCCGAGCTGATAGGGATAGATCGTGAAGGTGTCGGTCCCGAACATCGCGCGGACCATCGCCAGCGCCCGCGAGTACACATGCGCCGCTTCCGCTCCGCGATACGTGTCGAACACGTTGTAGGCGACCTCTGACGAACCCATCAGCGCGCTGCACAACACGTAGCCGATCGGAATTCCGTTCTTCAGCGTCAAGAACCCGTAGACGCTTTCGAGCAACAAGCGTCGTTCCGGCTTCACTCCGATGCAGGCGAACTGCAGGTTGTCGCCGCAGTCGACCAAACGCACGTCGCGCGCATCGCCGTGCATGAACGCATCGAGGTCGCGCGAGCGCGTGATCATCGCCTCGCGCGCCATGCCGACGAGTTTTTCGCCGTCGCGCAGCGACAGCTCGCGGATCGAGACCGGCGGCACGTGCACTTCGCGGCGCAGATCCGGCCGCGGGCGGTGCAAGGAAGTGCTCTGAAAAGCCGTCGACTCCACCGGCCAGCGCGCGTGCGTGCGCGAAGGACCGTCCGCGCCCCAGGCGAGGCGCATCGGCACGTCGAGTTCTTCCGAAAAACGATCGCGCGACCAGGCGTCGATCGGAAGGGCCTGAATGCGCTTCACCAGGAACTGTGCGTCGCTCTCGGCCGGCGACTTCATGCGCCGGATCCATTCCTTCGCGCTCAGGTCGAGTTCGTCGAGCGCCGGCGTTTCGCTCCAGAGCGAAAACAAGGCCATGCGTTCGACCAGCATTTCCTCGTGCTCGAACCGATCCCAGTCGATCGAAAGCCGCCGGCCAAAGCGCTGCGCCAGCCAATCCGCCGTGGCCGGAAAAAACGGATAGTCGATCGCGCAGCCCGCGATCCCTGAGCTGGCCAGCTCCTCGCGAAAGCTGCGCAGGTCCGCGCGTCGATCGAAGCGCGCGAGTTCCCGCTCGACGCGCGCGAGCACGGCGGCATCGTCGGGATAGGCGCGCAGGAAGAGCAGGCACTCGTGGAACTCGAGCACCAGTTCCGCGCGCGCGAGCTTGGCCGTGGAAAGCGTCGCCAGCAGCGCCAGTTTCACCTCCGCGCATCCGGCCCCGTATTCCGCGCGGATTTTGCGCAGCTTCGACAACGCCCTGCTCACCTGCTCGACCATTCCGTCTCCTGCCCGTCGCGGGCCGCCGCTTCGACGCTCTGCAATCCCCGGTTCAGTCAGGTCCCGTTCGGGGGGTTGGTGGGCGATGAGGGATTCGAACCCACGACTTCCTCCGTGTAGGGGAGGCACTCTAGCCGCTGAGTTAATCGCCCTTAGATCCGGGAACGGGGACGAAACGGTATCCTCTGTGCCCCAAAAGTCTCCACCGACTCCACGACGGAGGTCGAAGAAGGGCGCTCGTCCCCCACCGTCCCCGTCCCCTCCTCCCTTATCCCATGCGCATCGCTGTCATCGGCACCGGCTACGTTGGCCTGGTCGCCGGCACCTGCTTCGCCGAGAGCGGCAACGACGTCGTCTGCATCGACATCGACAAGGACAAAGTCGCCAAGCTTCAGGCCGGCGTGGTCCCGATCTACGAGCCCGGGCTGGAGGAGCTGCTCAAGCGCAACGTCCACGACGGCCGGCTCAAGTTCACGACCAGCTACGCGGAAGCGATCCCGGGCGCCCAGGTGGCTTTTATCGCCGTCGGTACGCCCCCCGGCGAGGACGGCAGCGCGGACATGAAGTACGTGCTTTCGGCCGCGCGCTCGGTCGCCCAACACATGGACGGCTACCTGGTGGTCGTCGACAAATCGACGGTCCCCGTGGGCACCGCGCGCCGGGTGCGCGAAACAATCGCCGGCCTGACCAAGCAGCCCTTCGACGTGGTCTCGAACCCGGAGTTCTTGAAGGAGGGCGCCGCGATCGACGACTTCATGAAACCCGATCGCGTCGTGATCGGTTCGCAGTCGAGCAAGGCGGCCGAGGTCATGGAGGAGCTCTACGCGCCCTTCGTGCGCACCGGCAACCCGATTCTGCAGATGGACATCGAGTCGGCCGAGCTGACCAAGTACGCCGCGAACGCCATGCTGGCCACGCGCATCTCGTTCATGAACGAAATCGCGAACCTGTGCTCAAAGGTTGGCGCCAACGTCGACATGGTGCGCAAGGGCATCGGCTCCGACGACCGCATCGGCTCGCGCTTCCTTTTCTCGGGCGTCGGCTACGGCGGCTCGTGCTTCCCCAAGGACGTCAAGGCCGTCATCCACACCGCCGAGCAGCACGGCATGCAGTTCAAGATCCTGCAAGCGGTCGAGAGTGTCAATGAGAGCCAGAAGAAGCTGCTCTTCGAGATGGTCTCGAAGCACTTCAAGGGTGCGCTCGCCGGCAAGACCTTCGCGGTCTGGGGTCTGGCCTTCAAACCGAACACCGACGACATGCGCGAAGCGCCCGCGGTGGTGGTGATCGATCTCTTGCTTGCTGCTGGAGCCAAGGTCGTCGCCCACGATCCGGAAGCCATGGCCGAAGCCAAGCGGAACCATCTCGGTGATCGCGTGACCTACGCCGACAAGCCCATGGACGCGCTGACCGGCGCCGATGCGTTGATCCTGGTGACGGAATGGAATGAATTCCGCCGCCCCGACTTCGACGCGATCAAGCGCCTGCTCAAGCAGCCGGTGATCTTCGACGGCCGCAACATCTACCGCCGCAAGACGCTGATCGACCTGGGCTTCACGTACTACGGCGTGGGCTGCTAGCGCTCGTACCCACCCCACTGAAACGGGCGAAACGCGCGATTTTCGCCGGGAAATGTGGCCATTTCCGTATCGGTGACGCCACATCGCCCCCCAAGCGACAAGGCGGCCCAACCCGTGAGGATTGGAACCGCCTTTTGATGTCGAGAGCGTCGTTAGGGTGCGATCCGAACACTTCGGATCGCCAACGCGCCTGTGTGATAGCGCATGGCGCGGCCCCGATGCAAGAGGGTCCTGCGCGTCTCCAACATTTTTTTTCAGTGCTGCTGATCGGTCGCTCCGGTGTTGTCGCGCGCCGCGACCGCTCGCTCCAAGCGTCGGATCGCGCGCATGCGTTCGAGCGCGCTGCGCACACGTTCGCCCTGCGCGGTCTCTTCGAGCGCTGCATCCGCCAACGTCTCGCGTGCCTTCGCGATCCATCCAGCAGCACCTTCGAGGTCGCCGCCGTCGACTAGGGCCAGCGCCAACTCGTCCCAGGCATCGACGCGCTGCATCGGATCCTCGGAGCGTTGCGCAACGGCTTCCCACTGACGGCGAGCCTCGGCCGGCTTGCCGAGTTCGGTGTACACGCGCCCCGCCCACAGGGCGGCTTCGTCGCGGCGCGCAGGCTCGCTCTTGGGATCGTCGACCACCGCCAAGTAGGCGTCGAGCGCGGGCTCCGCGTGCTTGGACCTGCGTTGCAGATGACCGATCTCGAGCCCGGCGCGCGAGCGGAACGGCGTGTCGATGTTCAACCCGCGCACATACTCGAATTCGGTCTGCGCGCCGGCGAAATCCGCGCCCGCGCGCAAGAGTTCGCCGGCTCGGAAGGCCGATTCGGCGCACTGCTCGAGGGCCTGCGGCCAGTGCTGGCGGACCGCACGGTAGGCGGCGACAAGCTCGGCTTCGCGCAGCTTGCGCGCTTCGTCCTTGAACCCGCGCAAGGCGGTCTTCAGGCGCGTGGCTTGTTGAAGTTGAGCGACCGCGCTCTCCAACTTGGGCGTCTCGGCCAGGACGGCGCGAGGTAGCGGCGCGGTTTGGCCGTGAACAGGGGCCAACGACGCAGGAAACAGGATCAACAGGCACGATATCCACAACTTCATCACAGTTCCTTTTGCACGAGACTCGGGGCACAACGCTCGACCCACGGGAGCAGGTCGAGCACCAGGTACAACCGCCGACGCAGGCGCCTGCGCGCCCGGAACAGACGGGTCTTGACCAGTTCATTGGCGACGCCGCAGGCGGCTGCTGCGCGGGCCGACGAGATCGGATCGCAGTAGTAGCTGCGCAACACGCGCGCGTCGGCGGGCGGCAGTTCGCAGATGACGCGCGACACGTGGGCGGCCAGGTCGTCGTGCTCCATGACCACTCCGAACTCGGTCAGGCGCATCCATTCGCCGGCCGAACCCGGGTCGGCTTCGTGACCTTCGAGGGCGGCGAGTTCGCCCTCCTCGGCATGCTGGCAATGAACCGAAAGGTCGCGGCGCATGCGGTCGCGCACGACGTTCGCTGCGATGCGCAGGGTCCAGGCCTTCAGGCGTGACTCGTCGGTCAGGCCGTGCCTGTAGCGCGCGGCGCGCAACAGAGTTTCCTGGACGACATCGTCGAGATCGTGCACGTCGCGGCAACGCCGGCGCGCGAAGGCGCGCACGAACGGTTCCATCTCAGGCAAGCCGCGCCAACACGCGACATTTGCCCCCTCGCACTCCACGGTCCCCATCCGCGTCTCCCCCGCTTCCTGTGGCCAGTTGCGGCCTGCGCGCGAAACCCCGTGCATCGCGAGCGGCCGGGAGAGGAGACCCGGCCTGCGACTCGCACGGGGCGCGCCGGTCAATTGGGGAGAGCGCGAGCGAGATTGCCGTTGCGGTGACTGCGGAAGTGCGGCGAACTCGAGCGGCTGGATTCGAATCCTTCGGCGCGAAGCAGGCCCAGCTAGGCGTCGGCCTGAACCGAAATGGGACGCGGACGCAGGTCCCCAGGATGCGAGCGCTCGCAACGAGCGTCGAATCGGGAGTCGGACCAGCCTCTGTTTAGTTTCCGGTCCGCGCCCCGTGGGGATCGGGGCAGCGTTGGATCCGCCCTGCTTGGTTCAGCACTTTCCGCTGGAGGACTTGGTCGGGGGCTCGGCTCCGCGCCTGACCGAGATCAGCTCGGCCGCGACACTGACCGCGATTTCCTCGTGGCTGCGCGCGCCGATCGGCAGGCCCATCGGCGTACGGACCTGACTTAGGAAGGCCTGATCGACGCCGTCGGCGGCGAGCTTTTCGAAGAGTTGAACCTTCTTGGCGCGGCTCCCGATCATGCCGAGGTAGCGCGGCCGGCAACCCGCGGCGTGCAAGGCGCGCAGCACTTCGCCGTCCTGATCGTGGCCGCGAGTGCAGGCGATCAGGTATTGGCCCGCGGCCGGAGCGATCGACTTCGCCAGCTCGGCAAAAGGCGCGCAGCGCGTCTCGTGCGCGTCGGGGTGGCGCTTTGGGTTCGCGAATTCCTCGCGGTCGTCGACCACGCTGACGTGGAAGCCGATGCCGCGCGCCAACTTGGCGATCGCGGCGCTGACGTGGCCCCCGCCGAAGAGCACCAATCTGGGTTCGACGATCGGCTCCACGAAAATCTCCAGGCGGCCGCCGCAGAGCAGGCCGGAATCGGGGTAGTCGCGCTCGTTGAGGGCAAAGGCGAGCGTGCGCGGCAGCTCGTCTTGCATCGAAGCCAACGCGGCTTCGAGGACTTCGGCTTCGAGGCAACCGCCGCCGACCGTGCCGAGAAAAGTCCCGTCGCGGCGCACGAGCATTTTCATGGTCGTCTTGCCGGGCGTCGAGCCGGCGGTCTTGACGATCGTGCACAGCGCGCAGGCTTCGCCGATCCCGGCCAAGCGCACGATTTCCTCGTAGATCTTCATCGGCGAACGATCATGGCGCGCGCCAGTTCGTCGGCCTTCGCGCGGCCGGCGCATTCGGCGGCGAGTTCGAGGGCGAATGCGAGCGCGGTTCCGGGGCCCTGGCTGGTGACGATCGAACCGCTGCGCACGACGGCCGACTCGTTGTCGAGCTTTGCCTTCCCGAGCATCGCCCGCACGCTGGGGTGCGAGGTGACCGTGGCCAGCCCAAGCACTCCGGCTGCCTGAAGCACGCTCGGTGCCGCGCAGATCGCGGCGGTCGTGCGACCGCGAGCGTGGTGCGCGCGCACGAGTTCGAGCACGCGCGGGTCCGCTGCGAGGTTGCGAGTTCCCGGCTGGCCACCCGGCAGCACGATCATGTCGAAGCTCGCGGCGTCGAGAAGTCCCAACTCGGTGTCGGCACGGACTTCGATGCCGTGGGCCCCGCGCACGGGGCCGGGCTGCAGGCCCGCGACGACGACGTCGCAGCCGGCGCGACGCAGGACGTCGATCACGGTGACGGCCTCGATCTCCTCGAAGCCCTCGGCCAGCGGTACGAGCACGCGGTGCGCCATGGGGCGCGGCATTCTACGGCCTCTGAACGCCGCCCCGCATTCGCAGAGGTGCACTACACTGGCGCAATGCCTCCCCTGTCCCGGCGGCCGGTGCTCGTCAGCGCGTGCCTTTTGGGTCGCGAGTGCCGCTACGACGGAAGCAGCAATCGCGACCGCGCGCTCGAAGCCGAGCTGGACGAGCGCGGCGAAATCGCGGTGCCCTTCTGTCCAGAAGAGCACGGCGAACTCGGCACGCCTAGGCCGGCCGCCTGGATCGAGACGAGCGGAGCGAGCGCCGTGCTCGACGGTGCCGAGCGCGTCCTGACCGAAGCCGGCGTCGATGTGACCCAGGCATTCCTGCGCGGCGCGCTCGGCGCCCTGGAAACCTGCCAGCGTTTCGGAATCCGACACGCCTATCTGAAGGAGCGCTCCCCCTCCTGCGGCGTGTGCCAGACCCACGCCGCCGGCGCGCTGGTGAACGGCCCTGGCGTCACGACCCTGGTCCTGCAACGCGAAGGCATCCAATGCACCTCCGTCGAGGGCCGCCGCGAGTGAACCCAATTCACTCGCGCTTGATCCAGGCGCGCCAGGCGGTATCGAAGTCGGCGGGTGACCAGCTCCACAGATCGCGCAGCGCGTTGCGCTGCAGATCGTCGAGGTTCTGGCCGTTGGGAACGCCCTTCGCATCGAGTTGGCCCTTCACGATGCCCAGAAAACGCGCGAATTTTTCGGGCTCGGTCTCCATCAGAAAACGCACCTTCGACCAGGCCATGATGTTCGCGTTCATGTCCAGTTGAGCGAATTCCTTGGCGTGCAGCAGGTCCGCCAAAGAACGGTCCTTGTTCGTCAACTCGATCTGCTTCGCGGCCTTGGTCCAATCCGCCGGTCCGCTCTTGTCGCGCAGCGTGCCTTCCTCGCCGTCGGTCGTATTCGACTCCGGATCGATCTCCTTCTCCATCGCGTGCGCGAGGCCTTCGTCGAGCCAGATCGGCGGGTCGTAATTGAAGTGCTTGTAGGCGCAGAAGAAAAGGTGACTGAGGTTGTGCGCGACGTGGCCGAAGAGCCAGCGATCCTGGCGCAGGTCAGGATCCTCCGCGGGCACGGAAACGATCAGCTTGTGCAGGTCGCGGAAGTGCCAGCGCACGGAATCAGGCACGCCCGCTCCGGTGAACGACTGCGAGAACGGCACGTGCGTCGCGCGCGTGTTGTGGATCACGACCTCGAACTTGTCCGCTTCGCCGAGGAAGCGGCCGTTGCCCATGTAGGGCCCTTTCTGTTGGCGCTGGGCCGGGAAGTCGGCGTCGCTCACGCGCAGCAGAAGTTGAAAACGCGTGTAGAACTCCTCGCCGCGCATCGCGAACAGATGCAAGCGCAGGAACGGGTCGAGCTTCTTCACCTTTTCGGGCACGCTGGGCAGGACCAGGCGCAGGCGCGCGAGCTCGGCTTCGACGCGGGCCTTGTCCTTCAAGTCGACGGTCGCAGGACCCAGGCTCGAAGCCCAGCGCAGGTGCGCCGTTTCTATGAAGACCCACTGCGTCGCCGAATAGTTCGCGATGATGTCCGCCGAGCCCTTGGGCCCGATCGTGATCGGCCCGTGCGAAATCACCCCGGCCTTGGCCATCACGGCCGGATCGTTCTTGCACCAAGGGCAGATCTCGGCCTGCGACTTGCTCTGGGCGCCCAAAGCGCTCAGGGCGAGGATCAAGAGCATGACCAGGCGGGTGAACATGGGACGGACACGACAATAACGCGCCGGAATTGCTCTGACACCGCATTTCGCGCTTGGCACTCTGGTCGGCGTGAAAGTTCCCGGCCACAGGCTGTTCGACGTGCGTCGCGACGAGATCGGGCTGGCCGCGGTCGGCTGCCTTTTCTTCTTCTGCCTGCTGGCCTTCAACTATGTGCTGCGGCCGGTGCGCGACGAGCTGGGTATCTCGGGTGGGCCGGAGAAACTGCCCGGGCTGTACACGGGCACGTTGATCGCCACGCTCGTCTTCAGCCCGCTCTTCGCCTGGCTCGTGTCGCGCATGCCGCGCAAGAGCTTCATCTCGATCACCTATCGGTTCTTCGCGCTGGTCCTGGTGGGCTTCTATTTCTGGATGCGCGGCGCCGAGATCAAAGGCTCGCTGGCCAGTCAGGCCTTCTTCATCTGGTTCAGCGCGTTCAACCTCTTGCTGATCTCGGTCTTCTGGGGCTTCCTAGGCGACCTGTTTCGCAACGAGCAGGCGAAGCGCCTGTACGGCCTGATCGGCGCCGGCGGCACGCTCGGTGCGATTGCCGGCTCGAAAGCCACGAGTTGGTTGATGGACCGGCCGGATCATCCC
>JANMRV010000865.1:0-3354 GCA_031388685.1 Planctomycetota bacterium | reverse complement strand
ATCGGAATCTCTCCAAGCCACGGCAGCCTCGACGTCGACTCCGTCTCGCTCTCGACTTCTAGCCCGCCGATCACCACGGTCGAGCCATCGGGCACAGTGGCCACGCTTGCAATGCGATTCTCTTGACGCGGCGGCGGGATTTCTGGGGCCGAAGCTTCTCCAACAAACGAGCTGACCGAGACCGAGTAAGTCACGACGAGCTGGTCGCCCGCAGCGATCTGCGGCTTGACGGTGATCGTTGTGCCCGCGTCCAGCGACCCGCCGAACGAAGTGGTCGCCACAGTCGTCGACGCGTTGGTGCTGACGTACGGCGATTGCAGCGTCGATCCCAGTTGCGCTTGCTCGTTGTTCGCGACCAAGACCTTTGGGATCGTCACGACGCGGCCGTTGTTCACCGTTTCGAGCGCGCGCACGAGTGCCGAGAAGTCGCCGGGCTGAAGCACCACGCCGGTCGCACCGCTGCCCGTAGATGGCGTGATCGCAGAACTCGCGGGATCAGGCGCGCCAAGGCCAAATAGGCTAGACACTGCGTAGAGGTTGCTGCCCTGTTGCGCGATCGCCCGAAGTTCGACGCCCAGTTGCCTGGTCTTCGTGTCGCTCAGGTTGACCACGAGCGTCTCGACAAGAACCTGAGGCGAGGCGACGTCGAGAGACTCGATGAGCAGACCAAGTTGGTCAAGCAGTCGGCCTTCGCCAAGTGCGACCAAGCGGTTCGCGGGCTCGTCGAGCGTGATCAGGAGGTCGGCGGCATCTGCGTTGCCTGGACGTACGCCGCCGGTCGCGAGCGCGGTCGTCTCCTTATTAATAGGAGTAGCAGCGGCGCCGGCGGTGGGGGATGTCGATGCCGCAGAATTGGCTCCCGGCGGGTTCTGGCCAGGAGGCAATGTCAGACCAGCAGAGCTCGGCGTCAAATTCGCCAGCGCGCCTCGTTGAACCAGGTCCTCTACCAGTTTTGCGACCGACGCGACGCTTCTGTGCTTCAAGGCAAACGCGCGCACGGATCGACGCGGCCCGAGTTCTTGCGATTCGAGCCGGTTCATCAGCCGGTTCGCCTCTTCGTGCAGATCGCGCGTCGTGCTCAAGACGATCGAGCCGGTTAACTCGTCGATAGTTACGCGCCACGGCAGGTCCTGGTGCGCGATCGACTGCTCCAGCAATTTTGCCGTCTCTGCGACCCCAAAACGCCGCGGCGTGTATGCAACGGTCGTCGAGTCTTGCGGCTGATCGAACTGCCGAATGCGCGCGATCCAAAACTCGCGGTCAGCCTGGTCAGAGAGAAGCAGAATCGCCTGGCGTTCTGGGTTGGCAAGCAGCGTTCCCCTGGGAAGAGTAGCGCCAGCTGTCTTCGAGGCCTGGCCAATGCGGTCGAGCAGGGCCACGAGCGAGACTGCGGACATGTGCTCGACAGAAACCTCGATCACCGCTTGAGGCGTCGGCGACGTGTCGAGAAGCCTTGCGGCCGCGATCACCTGGCGAGCATGAGGCAGCAGGTCCGAGACGAGAAAGCCCTCGCGGGCGTTGGTGAGCGTGCCCGACTTCGAGAGCAGCAGGTTGAGCGCCGGCGCGAGTTCTTCAGGCCTCGTGCGATCGAGATGCACCAAGACTTTGACGAAGCCCGCCTGCGCGCCGACGAGCGAAGCCTCTTCCAGTCGAGCCAGCGCCGGCGCATTGCCAAGCGCAACCACCTGCAGCACGCGACTGCCCGGCTGCTGCACGCTGGTGAATCCGCGACCGGACAACGCCTGCTGAGCGACTCCCCAAATGTCCTCGGGCGTCATCTTCTCGTCGATGCGCACCGTGACTTTTCCCGCCACGTCCTCGGGCCGGTATTCGATCGAGACACCGAGAAGCAGGCGGCTCGCGTCGATCAGTTCGGCCAGCTCCATCTCCTGCTGCACGAGCAACCAGCCAGGCACTTGAGGCTTGACCGGTTCGGCCTGCGCCGCGAGGGCGAGAAGGCACGCAGCAAGAAACATCGAGAGTCTTCTCCCTCTTCCCTACTCCACGATCGCCGCGTTGATGGCCGCTTGCATCGCCACGAGGTTCGAGTCGAGTCGGCTCTTGGCCTGCGCGACATCAGCGTTCGAGCGGGCCGCAGAAAGCACGGCCGCGTGCGCAGGATCTGTTTGTCCACCGTAGCGCGGCGCAATTTTCTCGTTCGACAGCGCATCGCGAAGCGCGACCCACTGCACCTCGCTGCGATCGACGAGCAAGAATTCCATGGGAAGTTCCCACGTTTTGTTCGCGCGAATGCTCGCGAGTTGAGCGCGTTGGCTTTGCGAGAGAAGCGCTTCGGCCGGCGCTCGTGCAGCAGTCAACGCCGCATCGCGCGTAGTTTTCGCCGTCGCCATCGCGGCCATTTGCGCCTGATACTCGGTTACATCCTCGGCCGATCCCTTGCCGCTCTCGATCTTGCGGCGCAGCGCATCGGACGACACGCGAGCTGCGGAATACGCGGTGTCCGCTGCATCAAAGACGGCGCTCTGATTTGCGTACGCACTGCGAAATGCAGCGACAAACGCGGCCGCGCCGTTTGCAGAAAGACCCACGGCCGCAAGGGATTTCGCGTCGAATCCTGCGCGCAGCAGCGCGTCGGTAAGGTCTGTCGCGGGATTTTGCGGCGGCGGCTGCTGCATCGAAACCGCAGGCATCGGCGGCGGACTCGCAGCGAGCGACGCGTTCGTCCTCATGCAGGACGCGTACCACAGCGGCGCACCGAGCAGGGCGGCGACGACCAGGACCACGAGCCACGGCGAGCGAACTACGCGCGACATAAAGATCCTCCGGGCAAGGGAAGCGGCGCGCCGCAGGAGGTGCAGCGTTCGTCTCAAGAGATACCACCAATTTGAGAAGCGCCATAGTCCCCAGCGCAGTTCTCGATTTTCGCACTCAGGCCGTCGAAGTGAAGCGGGCCAATTCAATGCATCCGTCGAGAAGCGCGGTCGCCGGTCGACTTTTTCAAAACCCTCGGCCGAACGGACGTAACCTCTTGGCCGGCTGGCCCGAGCGACGCTTTTGAAAATTTCCGCTTGGGAAATCTGCGAGCCACTATCCAGGCAGGCAGTCTGTGATATCACAAGTGGGCCTCGCGCGCCGATCGCCACGCGAGGCCCTGTCGCTTCCTCCCGAAGTGCTCGCAACAGTGGTGATCGGAGCCTTGTCATGCTTCGAACGCGCACCTCAAAGATCGTCGCGCTGGCGCTTTCCGCGCTTGTTTTCTCGGGCATTGCGATCGCTGACGTGATCCTGGAGTGCTACCCGGCTTCCCTCACGACCTACCTGCCGACGGGAAAAACCAAGGTGCAGGGCGCGCGACCCCGATCCGAACAGCGCGGCGTGAACCTCGACGGCTCG
>JANMRV010000852.1:0-5185 GCA_031388685.1 Planctomycetota bacterium | reverse complement strand
GATGTATCAGATCCAGGCCGAGGCCGCCGCGGGGTCCGACGCGGTACCCGTGGGTTATCTCGACGGCGCGCAGATCCTGGCCGAGATGACGCTGGCGGCGAATACCTATCCGTCGATCTGTCAGCTCGTCGATCTCAACGTTCGCTACGGCACACCGGCGACGGTGCAGGGACGGCACCTGTACGCGCTGAAAATTTCCGACAATGTGCTCGCCGACGAAGACGAGCCGGCGACGCTCGTGCTCGCGGGCACGCATTGCCGGGAACTAGGCACGCATGTGGTCGCGCTGGATACGATCGCGCGATTGACCTCGCTGTACGGGATCGATGCGGCGCTGACGTCGATCGTCAATTCGCAGGAGGTCTGGGTGCTGCCGAATGCGAATCCCGACGGCTACAACCACGTGTTCACGGTCGACAATCTCTGGCGCAAGAATCGTCGCGTGTTTGCGAACGGCACGGGCGTCGACCTCAATCGCAACTATCCGTTCGGCTGGAGTTCGGCCTGCGCCGGCAGCACGACCGTTTCGAGCGAGACCTACAAGGGGCCGAACGCCGGCTCCGAAGCCGAAGTCGTCACGGTCAGCGCGCTGCACAACGATCGACGCTTCGCGAAAATCCTCGACTACCACTCCTACGGCAGCGAGACGCTCTACGGATATGTCTGCTGGACGCATCCGTGGGCGAGTTTCCTGGCCGCCGAAGCGACTGCGATCTCCGCGGCGTCGGGCTATGGCGGCGCGATCCGAGTGCCGAGCGCCCAGGGCGAGGAGTTCCAGACTCCGCTGGCCATCACCGGGACCTTGGGCTTCCTGACCGAGATCGGCAGCGCGTTCCAGCCCAGCTACATTTCCGCGCAGGCGGAGGCCGCGCAGGTTTTTCCTGGGACCAAGCTCTTGCTGCAGCGGCCGATCACGCTGTCGGGCCATGTCATCGACGCCTGCACGGGCGCGCCGCTGGCGGCGACGATCGACTATCCCGCCGCCGCCTTCACGCACGCCGAAACGAATGCGAGCTTCGGGCCGTTCGCGCGCTACCACGCCTTCCTGCCGAGCGGCACCACCAACGTGCGCTTCAGCGCGCCCGGTCATGTGAGTCAGACGATCGCGGTGCTGGCGACCTCGACTTCGGCGCAGGTCCAGGACATCGCGCTCGCGCCGCTCGGCAATGCCGTCGCGTACTGCAGCGCGAAAATCAACTCGCTGGGCTGCACGCCGTCCATCGGAGCGATCGGCACGCCGAGCGCGAGCGCCGGATCCGGATTCACGATCAGCGCGAGCAACGTGATCAACAACAAGCCGGGCTTGTATCTTTACTCCAACGCGGGTCGCGCCGCGGCGCCGTTCGTCGGCGGACTGCGCTGTGTCAATACGCCGCTCAAGCGCTCGGTGCCGATGAACTCAGGCGGCAATGCGCCGCCGAACGATTGCTCGGGCGTGTACGCGCTCGACTTCAACGCCTTCGCGGTCGGCGGACTCGGCGGAACGCCCGCGTCGTACTTGATCGTTCCCGGAACAGTTGTCGAAGTGCAAGCCTGGGGCCGCGACAACGGCTTCACGGCTCCGGACAACGCGACGTTGTCGAACGGGCTGGAGTTCACGGTCTGCCTTTGAGCGCCGGCCTCAGGGCCGGGAATTGCGCCGGATCCCGGCAGCGAGCCGGTTACTTTCGTTGGCAATGGGGTCATTGCGGCCCGCCGGACAGGGTCGCCCTGCAGGACTTGCTGACCGATCGAGAGCGGTCACAATCTCACATGCGCTAGCCAGATAGGCCGTCTCCCACAGATGTCGATGTCCAACTCAACGTCTCGTTCCGTTCCCCGCCTTGCTCGCACCGCAATCCTGATCGTCTGCTGTGGGCCCTTGGCCTCCGCGCAGACGGCTGTCGTCGGCTGGGGCAAGCAGGTTTTCGACAGTCGCCTCAACGGCCAGTCCTTCGCCGCGTTTTCCGCGGGCTTCGATCACACGTTGGTCCTGCGCGCCGACGGAACGCTGGCCGCCTTCGGCAGCAATGAGTTCGCACAGAGCTCGATTCCCGCTCTGCCGGCGGGCCTCACGTACACGGCCTGCGATGGAGGAGCGCACCATACGCTCGCACTCCGCAGCGACGGCAGCGCGGTCGCATTCGGAGAGAACTTTTTCGGCGAGTGCAATGTGCCGCCGCTGCCTCCCGCGCTGACGTACGTCGCGCTCTCCGCCGGGGCGGCGTCGAGCCTGGCCCTGCGCAGCGACGGCGAGGTGCTGGGTTGGGGTTACAACAGTCAGGGCCAGATCAGCGTTCCAACGCTGCCTCCCGGCACGACCTACCTCCAGTTGTCCGCGGGGATGGAGCACACTCTGCTGCTGCGCAGTGACGCGACTCTGCTGGCGATCGGGCGCAACTTCGAAGGCCAGTGCAACGTCCCGGTCCTACCCGTGGGCGTCTCCTTCGTGGAAGTGTCCGCGGGCAGCGGTGTGCACAGTCTCGCCCGTTGCAGTGACGGCAGCGTGGTGGCTTTCGGTGGCAACTCCAGCGGACAGTGCTCCGTGCCCGCGCTGCCGCCAGGGCTTGCCTACACCTCCGTCTCCGCGGGCAACAGCCACAGTGTCGGCCTCTGCAGCAACGGCACCATCGTGTGTTGGGGCGACAACACCTTCGGCCAATGCAGTGTGCCGGCGCTTCCCGCGGGAGTGACGTACATCGAGATCGAAGCTGGGTACGTGCACTCGGCGGCGCGGCGCAGCGACGGCCGCGTGATTGTGTGGGGTTGGAACAACTCGAGTCAGTGCAACGCGCCCAGCTTGCCACCGGGCGCATCCTTCACGGAGGTCGCCTGCGGTCAGGGGTTCACGGCCAGCCTAGGGACCGACGGCGGGCTGCGCGCCTGGGGCGAGAACTTCCAAGGCCAGTGCAATGCTCCCGCGCTTCCACCGGGGTTGACGTATGTCGAAGTCGATGCCGGGCCGGACTTCAGCCTCGCGCGGCGCAGCGACGGCAGTCTGCTCGCCTGGGGCTTCAATCTCTACGGCCAGTGCAACGTGCCGCCCTTGCCCGCCGGTCTGAGCTACGTCCAGTCCTCGGCCGGCCATGACCATGCTCTCGCGTTGCGCAGCGACGGTACGCTCGTGGCCTTCGGCGACAACTTCTACGGTCAGTGCAGCGTGCCCTCGCTGCCGGCGGGGGTAATTTGCGTCGAAGTGGCGGCGGGGGGACTTCACTCGCTGGCTCGACTCAGCGACGGCACGCTGATCGCCTGGGGCGAGAGTGGCTTCGGTCAATGCAATGTCCCCGCGCTTCCCGCAGGGCAGAGTTACGTGGCCATCGCCGCCGGCTTCCGTCACTCGCTCGCGCTGCGCAGCGATGGTGCGCTGCTAGCCTGGGGCTTGAACGCCGATCGACAGTGTGTCGTGCCCGCGCTGCCCGCGGGTCTGGGCTATTCGGGCGTGGCCGCCGGCTGGTACCACAGCCTTGCGCTGCGCAGCGATGGATCCGCAGCTGCCTGGGGCCGGCACGATTTCGCACAGATCGATCTGCCGCAACTTCAAGGCGGCCAGTTCTATTCCCGACTCTGCGCCGGCGAGACTTTCAGCGCGGCACGCATCGATGCCAGCTGCAATCCGCCTCTCACCTACTGCACCGCGAAAGTGAACTCGTCCGGATGCACACCGTCGATCGCTTCCGTTGGAACGCCGAGCGCGAGCGCGGGTTTTGGCTTTACGATCAGCACCGGCAACGTGCTCAACAACAAACCCGGCTTGTATCTCTATTCTGACGCCGGCCGCGCTGCCGCGCCGTTCGTCGGAGGATTGCGCTGCGTCAACACGCCGCTCAAGCGTTCGCTGGCGATGAATTCGGGCGGCAACGCTCCGCCGAACGATTGCTCGGGCGTGTACGTGCTCGACTTCAACGCCTTCGCGGTCGGCGGACTCGGCGGCACGCCCGCGTCGTACTTGATCGTTCCGGGAACAGTCATCGACGTGCAAGCTTGGGGCCGCGACAACGGCTTTGCCGCGCCCAACAATGCTTCCTTGTCGAACGGCCTTGAATTCACCGTCTGCCTTTGATCGGCGGCTTGTCCCTCACTCACGCCGACGCAACACAGCTGCGGCAGTTCGTGCGCGGAAAGCTGGGCTTCGGCCGTGGCCTGCGTGGACGGAATCGCGCGCGATGGACCCTGTGCATCGGCCTGCTGCCGGACCTCGCGGATTGTGGCCGCGTGCCCGGAGCACTGGGGGCCGCTGGCTCCAGCGCTGAGCGTGCCACGGCTTCGAGCGCTGCCTATCTCCCGGCTGCTTCGGCTGCTCGATCTCGGTACCGACGCTGGCGCTCTCCTGGGCGACCTCGCGGCGGCCGCCCCGCGGCGCCCATTCTTTTCGCGCGTCAACCGGCCTGATCTGGCGTTTTCCCGCGCTTGCGCAGCCAGCTTCCGGAGGCGACTTCACTTTGCGGCTCGCAGGGTCGAAGTGAGCGGACCTGTACGCTCGGGTCTTGCCGAACAGAGGGAGGAATTCCCCTTCCCCATCTGACCTCTGGCCCCCGCGGCGCGACGGGAGCCCGATGAAGCATCACAGCCGCCTTGCCTCGCTCATCGCCGTGGGGATCAGCCTCGTGCTGGCGATCGGCGGCACGACTGCCCAAGCGCAATCTGGAATCGTGAGTTGGGGCGAAGTTGTCGGCAACAGTGCCTGGACCACGGAACCGTTCGTTGAAATCGCCGCGGGCGCGCAACACGCGGTCGCCCGCAGGGGCGACGGCTCGGTCGTGGCCTGGGGCAGGAACTACGCCGACGCATGTCAAGTACCTGTTCTGCACGCAGGCCTGCGCTATGTCGAGATTGCCGTGGGCGGCATGTACACGCTCGCGCGCTGCAGCGACGGCTCCGTTGTGGCCTGGGGCTACAACGGCGAGCGCGAGTGCGAAGTACCGCCGCTGCCGGCAGGGCTGACCTACGTGGAGGTGGCGGCGGGCAGCTGGCATGGTGTCGCGCGCCGCAGCGACGGATCTGTCGTGGCCTGGGGCTACAACGGCCAAGGCCAGTGCAACGTGCCGCTGCTGCCCGCGGGGCTCACGTATGTCGAGGTCGCGGCGGGCGGCAGTCACAGCCTTGCGCGCCGTAGTGATGGTTCGGTCATCGCGTGGGGCAGCGACGCCTGGGCCCAGTGCAAGGTGCCGGTGCTGCCCTTGGGGCTCACGTACATCGAACTCAC
>JANMRV010000434.1:0-2399 GCA_031388685.1 Planctomycetota bacterium | reverse complement strand
GTCGACACGGGCGACCTCGTGCAATCGACTTTCGGCGATCTGTGGGACGAGCTTGCGAGCTTCCAATTCGAGACCCGCGCCCAGTTCATTTCCCTGCTTGCGCTGCGCCTGCGTTGGAAAGCCCAGGACCACGCGCGCCGGATGCTGACGGCGCGACGCAGCGAGGATCAGCGCGTCGAAGTCGACCGCGAGGAATTCGACCGCGCGGCCGAGCAGCCTTCGCCCGCCTCGGAAGCGATGGCAAGCGAAGAGCGCGAGCGCCTCGCACTGGCGCTGATGCGTCTGTCCGAGCGCGATCGCCTGCTGGTGCGCCTGCACTTGCGTGGCGAGGAGTTGCCAGAGATCATGCTCCAGACCGAATTGTCTTTCGAAGCAGCGCGCAAGGCTCTCCAGCGCGCGTTGCTCCGCGCACGCGATGCCGCGCGTTGAGCGGATTCCAACCTCCGCTTCAAGGCTCGCACTCATGGATTTGCCCCGCCCGGGCCCCGACCGCAAGTCGGTCGAGGCCGCCTTCCACGCCTTGCTGGAAAAATTGCGCAGCGATCCCGCCGCGAGCCGCTCGTTCCTCACCGACCAGCCTGAGGAACTGCGTCTTGAACTCGAGCGCATGCTCGTCGACTATCGTCAATTGCTCGACGCCTTCAGCGGTTCGAAGCTTGCGATCAAGCGCGGCAGGCGCCTGGGCGAGTACGAACTTCTGGCCGAGATCGGCCGCGGCGGCATGGGCTCGGTCTGGGAGGCGGAGCACCGCGGCCTGCAGCGCCGCGTAGCTCTGAAACTCCTGCACGCGCACCTCTCGCTATCGCCGCGCTCGCTCGAACGTTTTCGCCGCGAGGCCCTGGCCGGCGCGCGGCTCTCGCATCCGGGCATCGTGCCGATCTACGAGACCGGCGAGCACGAGGGTGCGACGTATCTGGCGATGGAACTTGTTCCAGGAGGTTTTACGCTCGGCGATCGAATCGCTAAATGGCGCGAAGCACCCGAGCGCGGTCGCGAACACTGGCGCGAGCTCGCGCAACTCTTTCACGACATCGCCGACGCGCTTTCGTACGCGCACTCGCTCGGTGTGGTCCATCGAGACATCAAGCCGGGCAATATTCTGCTCAGCGAAGAGGGTCGCCCGCGCATCGCCGATTTTGGCCTGGCGAAATTGCACGATGAACTTGCCATGTCCCGCACGGGCGAGATGACCGGCACGCCGTATTACATGAGTCCGGAGCAGGCCGACGGGCACGGGAGCGAGGCAGGGCCACCGGCGGATGTCTTCGCGCTCGGCGTGACGTTGTACGAGGCGCTGACGCTGCAACGGCCGTTCGACGGCGAGAGCGTGACGAAGATTGCCGAGAAGATCCTTCACGACGACCCCCGCGATCCGCGTGCGATTCGCAAGGATGTGCCGCGAGATCTCGCATCGATCGCGCTGAGGGCGATGGAGAAGAAACCCGCGGCGCGATATGCGGATGCGCGCGCGATGGCGGAGGACTTGCGGCGGTATTTGGCGGATGAGGCCGTGATTGCGCAGCCGCCGGGAGTGGCGGAACGAAGCGTGCGCTGGGTGCGCAAGCACCCGGTCTGGAGTTCGACGATCGCGATTGTGGCGATCGCGCTGGGCATGTTCGCGTGGCAGTTCGCGAAGCTGCAGAGCGAACAGGAGTTGTCCCGGAGAATGCTTGTCTTCTCGGGGTATGTCATCCAGATCATTGGCCGCCACGGGATTGGCTTTGATCGCGTGGATGTCGACAGGAACCTGGTGGCGGAGGCTGATGAACTGCTCCTCCGTGTCAAGGACAGACCCACCGACATCGCACGAATACACGTGCAACGCGGACTGGCGCGCTTCACGCTGCGAAGAGAGGGCGCACTGGAGGACTTCAATGACGCGGTAACGGCACTGGGAAACGCTCCAGAATTCCCCAAACTGGAGCGAGCGAACATCTTTCACCTCGCGGGCATGGCACGATTGCGCGCCTACGATTTGTCGGGTGCGCGGAGCGCGCTCGGCGAAGCACTCGCCTACGTTCAGGGGGTCTGGAATTCACGCGACTCGGATCGACACTGGAACGACCCGCGTGTCCTGGACGTGGCGACGCAGTATTTTCTTGCGCTCATGCGCGGGAGCCGGCGAGACGAAATCGCGGCTCTCAGGCGTGAGTATGGCGATCCCGAAGTTGTAATGAAAAACAGATACGATCAGCTTTGCGACGAGCTGGGCCGCGGCGACTGGTCGGCGATCGAAGCAGGATCTGCACTCGCGCGGTGGTACTTCGACAAGCAAACAGTCGGGGGCGGGAACTTTGTGGCGAAGGAGCTCTACGAGCGGCTCGAAAATGACGCGAAGGCGACCTTTGGAGCAAGCGACCCGCGGACGCTCGAACTAAGCCTGATGTATCTGGCGGCCT
>JANMRV010000780.1:0-2929 GCA_031388685.1 Planctomycetota bacterium | reverse complement strand
CGTTCACGGGCGTCGACACTTCATCCCCCGTAGACATCGATGCCGGGCAGAGCACGCCCAGTTCGCTCACGCACGCGACTCCAAGTGTGGTGACAACCAGCGCTCGCACAATGCTCGTCACGTCCCATGCGATGTCCTCGTCCGCCAGATGGACGCCGCCTGCGGGCATGGCGGAGACCTTCGATATCGCCAGCCTGTCGGTGCCGAATGGTGCCGGCATTTCGATCGAGTGCAACCGTGTGCTGCAGGTTGCGGCCACTGCAACCGGGTTCCAGTCCGCCGTGGCGAGCGGCGACGCCGACAACGGCAACACGCACATTCTCGCGTTGAAGCAGGCGCCCTGACAGCACCCGCACAACGGCAATTTTGCAGCTGCGCGGATCCCTGATCGGCAGCGATTTGCGGCGCACACGACGCGCAACGCCTCGAGGACGCCCCACGCGTGCGGGTGAAATGCCCTCGAAGTGGCGGGCTAGAGCGTTGAGGTGCGCCAACCGCCTCTCGAAACCGGTCGTTGACCGAGCAGCCGCTTCGTTAGACTCGTCGCCGCTTGCAAACCGCCACCCGAGGTTCCTTAGCGCCGATGAAACAACCGTTCTTGCTGCTGCAGTCTGTCCTGCTCGTCCTCGCCGCTCCGCTCTTCGGACAGGAGCCCGAAAAGGCCGCGCCCGAGAAAGCGGACAAGAAAGCGGCGGCGGATGAGAAGTCCGACACGATCAAAGTCATCGCCGACGACTCGGTCTCCACGGAAGACTCGGTGACGATCAAGGGCCAAAAAGTCCCCTATCGCACGACCGTCGGCACACAGCCGGTCTGGGACGAGCACAACAAGATCGTCGCATCGATGTTCTACACCTTTTACGAGCGCACCGACGTCACAGAAAAGAACACGCGTCCGCTGGTGATCTCCTTCAACGGCGGCCCGGGCTCGGCCTCGGTCTGGATGCACATTGCCTACACCGGCCCGCGCATCCTGCGCATCGACAGCGAGGGCTTTCCGATCCAGCCCTACGGCATGCAGGAGAATCCCAGCTCGATCCTCGACGTCGCCGACATCGTCTACGTCGATCCGGTGAACACGGGCTTTTCGCGCATCCTGAACGACGCCAAGCGCGAGCAGTTCTTCGGCGTGAACGAGGACATCGCCTACCTCGCGCGCTGGGTCGGCACGTTCGTGACGCGCAACGGGCGCTGGACTTCGCCGAAGTACCTGATCGGCGAGAGTTACGGAACCACGCGCGTGTCGGGTCTGGCCGCGCGGCTGCAGGATTCGCAGTGGATGTTCCTCAACGGGGTCGTGCTCGTCTCGCCGACCGAATTGGGCATCAAGCGCGACGGAGTAGTCGAGCAGGCGCTCTATCTGCCGTACTACGCGGCCACGGCCTGGTACCACAAGGCACTGGCAGGCGATCTCCAGAACCGCGAGCTCGAACAGTTCCTGCCGGAAGTCGAGGCGTTCACGCTCGATCAGCTGCTGCCCGCGATGGCGCGCGGCGGATCGCTCGATGCCGCGCGCAAGGAAGAACTTGCCCGGCAGTACTCGCGCTACTCAGGTCTGAGCAAGGAAGTCGTGCTGAATTACCACTTCGCGATCCCGACCTCCTTTTTCTGGAAGGAACTGCTGCGCGACCGCGGCCTGACCGTCGGCCGGCTCGACTCGCGCTATCGCGGGCTCGATCGCAAGGACGCTGGCACGCGCCCTGACTTCGACCCGGCTCTTTCGTCGTGGAATCACGCCTTTGCACCGTCGATCAACTACTACTTGCGCGAGGTGCTGCACTACAAGACCGACCTGCAATACTGGCTCTTCGGTCCGGTGCATCCCTGGAACGACGAAGGCGATTCGACCGGCGAGAATCTGCGCGAGGCGATGGCGGAGAACCCCTATCTGCACGTCATGGTGCAGTCGGGCTACTACGACGGCGGAACCGACTACTTCAACGCCAAGTACACGATGTGGAACATGGATCCGGCGGGGCGCTTCCAGGATCGCATGACCTGGAAGGGTTATCGCTCAGGCCACATGATGTACTTGCGCCAGGAAAACCTCAGCCAATCCAACGACGACATCCGCGCCTTCATCGCGCGCACCACGCCCAAGCCGGGACAGCCGGCGAAGCGTTAGTGTCCCGCGGCCGCGGCCTTGGCGGCGCGCTCGGCGGCGCCGACGTCGGCCACGCGGCGATAGAAATCGGCGAGCCAGCTCCAGGTCGCTTTGTCGTTTCCGGCAACGCTTTCGGCGTGCACGGCAGCCAGCTTCGCGCGCGACTTGTCGCCGAGCCACTCGTAGGCGTCGACGATCACGAGTGAACTTCGCGCGTCGCGCGGCGCGAGGGCCGCAAGCTTGAAGGCCGCGTCGCGCACGGTCGCACGGTCCTGGCCCGAGCGTTTCAGTGCGATCAGTTGCACCCAGGTTTCCACGCGCGCGGGATCGTGCAGCAAGAGTCCCTCCTGCTGGCGCACCTGCTGGTCGAGCCGGCTGGCGACTTCGAAGCGCTCGCGCGCCTGATCGGCCGCGCTGTCGCGGCCGAGGTCGCCATAGATCCGCGAGAGCAGGAACCAACCGCGCGGTTCCCAAGGCTCGAGGTCGCAAACACGCTGCACATGGACGAGCGCCGCGTTCGAATCGCCTTCGTCGAACAGGATCTGCGCGCACCAGGCGTGTGCGTCGGCGTGATTGGGACGCAATTCGAGCACTTTTCTGAGCAACTCGAGCGCGCGCTTGGGATCACCGAGGCGCAACACGCTCAAGGCCAGACCGCGCACGGCTTCGGGGCTCGCGGGCGATGGGGCGAGCACTTTCTCATAGTGCTCGCGCGCGCGTTCGAACTCGCCGAGCGAGTAGTAACAGTGCCCGAGCGCCTGGCTCGCGCCGATTTCCCCTGGCGCGACCTGCACGAAACGCTCGAGCAACCTGGCCGCGTCCGAG
>JANMRV010000751.1:0-1964 GCA_031388685.1 Planctomycetota bacterium | reverse complement strand
CCGTCTCCGAAGAAAACCTCGAGAAGAGCCTCGGTTGGTCCGAGCGCGGGCGCCCGCAGCTCTACTCAACCATCGATCCCTGGACCCGCCACCTGCGCTTCGAGATCGCCGAGGCCGCGGCAATGAGCGCGGCGGGCAGTTTCGGCAAGGCGGGCGAATATTTCGGCCTGCCGCTGATGCCGGTGATGACGGTCTACGACTTCTTCATCAAGCGCGCGCTCGATCAGCTCTACTACAACCTGTACTGGGGCTGTGAGTTCATCATCCTGGGCACGCCTTCGGGCACGACGCTGTCGAGCGAGGGCGCGCAGCACTCGTGGAAGAGCGACATCCAGATGCCCAACCTGGTGACCTGGGAACCGTTGTTCGCGATCGAGATGGACTGGATCCTCTCCGACGCGATCCGGCGCCAGATGGAGGACGACAATCATGGCCGGCGCGGCGTTCTCGTGCGCGCCGTGACCCGCGCGATCGCGCAGCGCACGCTGCTCGAGCACGTCCGGGAACACGCATCGTCGGCGGGGCAAAGCGACGCGCAGTTGCTCGAGAAGGTGCGCGTCGATTGCCTCGCGGGTGCTTACTACCTGATCGACTGGCGCGGACAAGCAGGCTACGAGCCCGGCGACAACGTCGTGCACCTGTTCACGATGGGTTCGGTCGCGACCGAAGCCATCGAGGCATCGAAGAAACTGCAGGAAAAGGGCATTTTCGCCAACGTGATCGTCGTCTCGTCGCCCGAACTGCTGCTGGGGATCCTCGGCGAGAACTCCGGCTACAAGCACCTGTGCGAGACGCTCGGCGTCAACGGCGATCTGCACGCAGTGGAAGGTGCCGGCAACAGCGAAGCGGGACTGGTCTCGATCGCCGGGCGGCGCGTGCCGATCGTGGCGAGTTGCGACGGCGAGGCGGGTCTGCTCGACAACATCGGCTCGATCGTCGGCGTCAAGCAGAAGACCCTGGCCGTGCGCAAGTTCTCCAAGTGCGGCCGGCCCGATGAGGTCTACGCCTACCACCACCTCGACGCGGACTCGATCGTCGAAGCCGCGGGCGAGGTACTCTCGCGCACCGCGCTCGAGAATCTCTCGGTGAGTCCCGATCTGCTGGCCCGTTTCCAGGGCGCGCCGCGCGCGCGCGCCGATTGGCGCGCGTTGTGGCCCGATGCGGGCCAGAGCGCTCACTGATCCGTCCGTGGCCGAAGAAATCCCGCCACAGCCCGCTCCCTTCGCGCCGTTCGTGCGCTTGAAGAGCGAGCAGATCTACGCTTCGCATTGGTGCGGCCTGCGCCGCGACACGCTGCGCCTGCACAACGGCAGAGAGCAGGAATACCACGTCGTCGAAATCAGCGATTCGATCGCGGTCCTGCCCGTGCTCGCCGACGGGCACGTGATCCTGATCGGCCAGTACCGCTATCCCCACGGCAAGACGCACTGGGAAATTCCCGCCGGCCGGATCCACGCGAACGAGTCGCCGCGTGCCGCGGCCGAGCGCGAATTGATGGAAGAAGCGGGGCTGGCGCCCGCGCGCCTGGTCGAATTGCCGGGCTTCTATCCGACCAACGGCATCAGTGCTCACTATGCGCACGCTTTTGTCGCCGAGGGCTGCACGATCGAGCGCGAGCCGGAGCCTGAGGATTCGGAGCAGCTTTTTCGCCGCGAATTCACGCGCGAACAAGTGGCCGCGTTGCTCGACGCCGGTCGCTTTGCCGACGCGTTCACCGCGCTGTGCGTCGCCTACTGGCTGCGCCGCAGCGGCGCCTGAGGCTCAGCCCGCCTTCGGCGCCTGGCGCGTCGCGACCAGCGAACCGACCACGCCGAGCAACAGCACGCCGATGATCACGGCCAAGGAGACTCCCGTGTCGATCTTGTAGCTCGAGTGGACCAGCATCATCTTCACGCCGACAAAAAGCAGCACCACGATCAGCGCCGGCTTCAGGTACTTGAAGCGGTGGATCAGACTCGCGAGGC
>JANMRV010000727.1:0-2113 GCA_031388685.1 Planctomycetota bacterium | reverse complement strand
GGTTCCGGCTGGAGCGCATGGGAGATCCGTACGTGCTGCCGATGCATGGCGCGGGAGCGACGGCGCCCTCCGCGCCGATCACGGCGGGCCCGTTCATCGCTCACCAGGTCAACGTCAACTCGAGCGGCGCGAACATCGTCGGTGATGCGGCCAACGAGCCTTCGATCGCGGTCGATCCGACCGATCCCAGTCGCGTCGTGATCGGATGGCGGCAGTTCGACACGGTCACTTCGAATTTCCGCCAGGCGGGCAGGGGCTACTCGCGCGACGGCGGCCGGAACTGGAAGTTTCCAGGCGTGCTCGACCCGGGCGTGTTTCGCTCCGATCCCGTGCTCGCCGCCGACTCGAGCGGCAACTTCTACTACAACTGCGTGACCATCACGCCGGCCAACGTGTATCAGTGCGACGTGTTCAAGTCGACCGATGGCGGCGTCACCTTCGGACCCAGCGTGTACTCGTACGGCGGCGACAAGTTGTGGATGACCGTCGATACGACGGCGAGCCAGGGAGCCGGCCACATCTACAGTTATTGGAGCGTGTTCGCCGGCTGCTGCGGCAACGGCACGTTCAATCGCTCGACCAACGCGGCACAGTCCTTCCAACCACCTATCGCCATTCCGGGCACGCCCATCTGGGGCACGCTCGACGTCACCTCCGACGGCCGAGTCTTTCTCGGGGGCGTGGTCTCGAACAACTTCGCCAGCTTCACGGTCGCGCGATCGTCGGATGCACGCAATGCGGCGGCGACGCCGAGCATCGACTTGTCGACGCAGGTGAGTTTGGGCGGGACGCTACTGTATTCCGTCGCCGGTTCGCCCAATCCCGGCGGACTGCTTGGGCAGGTGTGGCTCGCCACGGATCGCTCGAACGGTCCTACTGCCGGAAACGTGTACATGCTGTGCTCGGTTGACCCGCCGGGATCCGATCCACTCGACGTGCGCTTTTCGCGCAGCACCGATGCCGGTCTGACCTGGAGTCCTTCCGTGCGCGTGAACGACGACCCGCTGAACAACGGCGCTTGGCAATGGTTCGGCACGATGTCGGTCGCGCCGAACGGCCGGATCGACGTGGTCTGGAACGACACGCGCAACAGCGGCGTGGCGAACATTTCCGAGCTTTCCACTTCGTCCTCGAGCGACGGCGGACTCACCTGGGTCGCCAATCAGGCGATCACTCCGGCCTGGAACAGCATCATCGGCTGGCCGAATCAGAGCAAGATCGGCGACTACTACGACATGGTCTCGGACAACGTCGGCGCGGACCTGGCCTTCGCCGCGACTTTCAACGGCGAGCAGGATGTCTATTACATGCGCCTGGGGGACCGCGACTGCAATCAGAACGGCATCGGCGACTTGCTCGATATCTCGACGGGCACGAGCGCCGATGCGAACGGCGACGGAATTCCTGATGAGTGCCAGTGTCAGGTGACGGCGTATTGCACGGCCAAGACGAATTCACTGGGCTGCGCGCCCTTCATGAGTTCGAACGGCCTGCCGAGCGCGTCGGTCGCGAGCGGCTTCCTGCTGAAGGCCCACAACGTGCTGGCCAACAAAGTCGGGCTCTTGCTCTACAGCACCAGCGGGCCCGGCGGCGCGCCGTTCCAGGGCGGCTTCCTGTGCGTAAGTGCCCCGACGAAACGCACGCAGAGCCAGCAGTCCAGCGCCGGCGGGCCGCCGCCCTGCGCCGGAGCCTACTCGTTCGATTTCAATGCGCGGATTGCCAGTGGAATCGATCCGGCGCTCGTCAGCGGCCAGCAGGTCTGGGCGCAGTACTGGTCGCGCGACGGCGGAGCATCCTTCGGCAGCGGACTCACCAACGCGATGACCTTCACGATCTGTCCATGATCGAGAACTTGGAGGACGTCCGTCCGATCACACTGGCCGAAATTCGCGCGGCGCGACTGCGCATCGCGGACACCATCGTGCGCACACCGCTGATTCGCTTGGAACTCGGCGCGAACTTCCCCGACATCCGGCTGAAGCTGGAGAACCTGCAGCCGATCAATGCCTACAAGTTGCGCGGCGCGGCCAACGCCGTGGCGATGTTGTCGGAGAGCGAGCGCAAGCGCGGCGTGTGGACGATCAGTGCCGGAAATGCGGGCCAGGGCGTCGCC
>JANMRV010000669.1:0-16561 GCA_031388685.1 Planctomycetota bacterium | reverse complement strand
GATAGCCCTCCGGTAATTCGTACTCGAGCGAGTACAGGTATCCGACGCCGCTGAAGAACAAGGTTTCGCGATCGATCGACTGCTCCCCGCGCGGTTCGCTCCAACGCCGAACCTGCGCGTCGTTGCCCAGCATGCGGTCGTCTTCCTTTCGGACCTCTTTGATGCCCATGCCGGCGAGCTGCTCGTCCAGCTCCTTCAGCGCCTCGCGCCGCCTGCGCTCGCGGTGGCCCCAGCGCTTGAGCGTGATCCTGCCCGGGCCGTCCGGCTGGGCCCACACTGCGATGGTCGGCAGTTCTCCCTCGCCAACGCTTTGCTTCTCCAAGCCCTTCGGCGCGACGTTGACCTTCAGGCCGCTCTTCTCGTCCTGGAAGGCGAGCGCGCGCTCGGCGATGGCGCGGCGCAGGTTCTGCGAAATCACGGCCGCATCGCTGGTCTTGGGCAACGTGAAGTGCAGCACGTCGAGGGTGGCGAGCATGCCATTCATCAGCGTGCTCGGATCGTCGCCTTCGGTGGCTTCGCCGGAGGAAATCTCGATCTTGTGGCGTGTCTGTTGCCACTCCTTGATCTGCCAGCCGGTGTGCACGCAACCGTTGAAGGCGAAGAACATCAGCGTAGTCAGGATCGCGGCCACCGAACTGCGCGTCCAGACGGCGATCAGCAGCGAGAACGCGTGCAGGACCGCGTACTTGTAGATCATCACCGGAATCGACCACATGAATCCGATATCGCTGTAGCCCGAGTTGAGCAGCAGTCCGAGGTGCATGCCGAGCACGAGCACCGAAGTCAGGATGGCGACGAACAACAAGCCCGCGACATAGCGCGAGAAGAACAGCGCCCAGCGCGAGACCGGCTTGGAAAAAATCGTGTCCGCCGCGCCCTTCTCGACCATGCGCGGCACGAAAAAGGCCGTCGCCGCGATCGCGAAGATCAGACCGAACGTGCCGCCGATCTGATCGACCAGCAGGGTCTGTGTGTGCTGGATCAGCGTTGCGGCGGCGTCCTCGGGAACACCGGGGACTGGAATCTGGAACGTCGAAAGGACGTCTGTGTAGTTGTATTCCTTCCAGCCGAACAGGATCACCAGGGCATCGGGCTTGGCCGCGATCAAGAACGTCGGCAGGACCAGGACCAGGATCAGGATCGCCAGCAGCCTGAAGACCTTGTTGTCCAGGACCTGGTACAGCGCGTCCTTGAACAGGGCTTTGGTGGTCTCGCTCACTTCCAGCCTTCCTTCTTGACCAGCCCGATGAAGGCTTGTTCCAGGTTCAAGCGCCGCGAGAGGATCCCGCGCACGGAAATGCCGGCTGAGCGCAATCGATCGACGCATTGGTCGAGTTCGGTCTCGGTCACGGCGATGTCGAATCCGCGCTCGGTGAATGCGAAATCGCGTCCGATGCCCGCGAGCAGCGCCGCGACGTTTTCGTTCGGCAGCGGAATCGTGAACTCGGCCACGCCGGTGCGCGGCGTCAATTCTTCGATCGAGCCCGCGCGCAGGATTTTTCCGTGGTCCATGATCACGACGCGATCGCACATCAGTTCGACTTCCATCAACAGGTGCGAGTTGATGAAGATCGTGACCCCGCGCGATTTCAGGTCCATGACGACTTCGCGGATCGCGGCGCGGCCGATCGGATCGACGCCGTCGGTGGGTTCGTCGAGGAAAATCAATTCGGGCTCGTGGATCAGCGCTTGCGCAAGCCCGATGCGCTGCATCATGCCCTTGGAGTATTCGCGCATCTTGCGATCGGCGTCCTTCGACATGCCGACCTTCTCGAGCAGCGTGGGGATGCGCGCGCGCAGGAAGGGAATGTCGCGGCCGCACATCTGGCCGAACAGCTCCATCACCTGTCGCCCGGTCAAGTACGTCGGCAGGCGGTGCGCTTCGGGCAGATAACCGACGCGCCGGCGCGAGGCGACGCTGCCCGCGGGCTCTCCGAACAACGAGGCCTTGCCCTCGAAGCCGCGTACGAGGCCGAGCAGGATCTTGATCAGCGTCGTCTTGCCCGCGCCGTTGGGGCCGAGCAGGCCGAACACGCTGCCGCGGCCGACCTCGATGCTGACGTTGTCGAGGGCGCGAAATCCCTTCTTGAACAGGCGCTTCGAATAGGTTTTCGAGAGGCCTTCGATCTGGATGGAGGTTTCGCTGGAAGGCATGGGACTAGGACGTCGGTGGGAAGAGTCGTGATCGGTCGCGCGCGATCTGCGGTTGGGGCGGCAGTTACTGTGACGGACGCGCAGTATTCCGCGCCGTGCGATTCAAGTGCGTTGCCCGGGCACGGTCGGCCGCGCGGCACCGATCCATCCGGCGGAAGGGCCGAGCTCGGCCTGCAGCAAACGCAGTCTCGGGCCGCGTGCGCCGTAACTGCGTTCGTCCGCGCCGACGCGAATGCCGGCGTCGAGCGTGTCGAGCGCTGCCGAAAAACCGCCGCCGAACACGAAGGCCTGGATGTCGAGCATGCAGATCACAGGCCCGAGTCCGCGACCGAGATCGCGTCCGATTTCGAACAGCAGCTGTTTTTCGGGCGCGTGGCCTTCGCGCGCGCGCGCCGCGAGCAGCTTCAGATCGCCGGGCGCCGCCTTGGGCAGTCCCGCCGCGATCGCGCGACGTTTCGCCGCCGTGGCGGAGGAGTACTGTTCGACACAACCGCGGGCGCCGCAACCGCAGGCCGGCCCATTGGAGTCGACGACCACGTGTCCAACCTCGCCGGCCATGCCCATGCCGGCGTAGAGCTTGCCGTGCAGGATCAGCCCGCCGCCGATCCCGGTGCCGAGCGTCACCATCAAGACGTCCTGGCTGCCGCGCGCGCCGCCGAGCCACTGCTCGCCCAGAGCCGCCGCGTTGGCGTCGTTCTCGACGATCACATGTTCCGGGGCAAGGCCCATGCGCTGCGCAAGTTCCGCGCGCAAGTGAAGGCCCTTGAAGCTCGGGATGTTCGGGCTGTCGACGACCACGCCGTCCGCGCGCCGCAATTGCCCGGGAACGCCGACACCGAGCGCACGGGTCGCGCCGAGTCGCTTCGCGGTGCTCGCGATCACGTCCAGTGCGTGAGCCGCGCCCTTCGCATAGCCGGGATCGAAGCTGACTTCCTCGATCACCGTTCCGTCGGCCAACATGGCGCCGGCTTTCACGGCTGTGCCGCCGATGTCGATTCCGACCCAGCGCTCTTGCGTCGAGACTTGCAAACGATGACTCCGTCGGACTCTGGACTGGGGGAAGCTACGCGCTCTTTTCGCGCGGACGCGTGCGGCGCGTCACCCGGCGGTACGCCTTGACGTACTCGCCCGCGGTCGCTTGCCAGGAGAAGTCCTGCTTCAGGCAACGCCGGACCAGGGTATTCCAGGCGGCCTGATCCTTGTACAGCTTGCGCGCCTCGTCGATGCCGGCCAGCAGGCCTTCACCGGTGTAGCTCTTGAAGTGGAAGCCGGTTCCGGTGCGCGGGTTGGCGCCGAGATCCTGGACGTAGTCTTCGAGCCCGCTGCCGCCATAGACGATCGGCACCACGCCATAGCGCATCGCGATCGCGCACAGGGCGCTGCCCGCGGCATAGTGCGAAGGGAAGAGCAGCAGGTCAGCCGCGCCAAGGATGGCGTGGGCCGAGTTGGCGTAGTAGCCCTCGATCAGCCGGCAACGACCGGCGAAGGAGGTCTCCATGGTCTTCAGGCGCTCGTGCATGTCCGGGCGGCCGGCGCCCATGAGCACGACTTCGAAGCCGTGCTCGAGGATCGAGGTCAACTGCTCGGCGACCAGGTCGAAACCGTTGTCCGTGTCGAAGCGGCCGAGCAGCGCGATCAGCGGGGAGCGAGGCGCCTTTTCCAGCGACAACTGCTGCTGCAGCGCGGTTTTGCAGCGTTTCTTGCCGTTGAGGTTCTTGTCCTCGGCGCCGTAGGTCTGGGCCAGAAGCGTGTCCGTCTGCGGGTTCCAGGCCTGATAATCGACGCCGGTCGGGATCCCGATCAGTTCCTTCGTGCGCCTGCGGAACGTCTCCTCGAGGCCGTAGCCCCGGTCCTGCTCCTGGATCCGGCGAGCGTGACCGATGGAATTCGTGCCGAGGATCGTCGCGAACTCACAGCCGGCCTTGAGGAAGTTGACCTTGCCGCCGAGTTCGATGCCGTCGACGCGCTGGAAAAGACTGAGCGGCACCCCGATCTGGGCCAGCAGGTCGCGCTCGAAGCTGCCCTGCATGGCCAGGTTCGTAATGGGGAAGTAGACGCCCGCGCGCGAAGCGGGATGGTCGGGTTGGCTCTCGGCGTACTCGAGCTCGCGCAGGACCGGGATCAAACCCGTCGTCCAATCGACGCAGTGCAGGATGTCGGGGGCGAAGTCGACGATCGGCAGACTCGCCAGAACGGCGCGCGAGAAGGCGGCATAGCGCCGACCGTTGTCGCGGTAGGGGCCCTCGTCGTTGCCGTACGGCTGCCGGTCCCTGAACAGCGTCGGGTGACCGAAAAGGTAGACGATCATGCCGTCCAGCGTGGTGCGATGGATCGAGAAGGTCGCCGGCTCGCCACTCGTGACGGAAACCACGCCTATCGGTTCCAGGGCGGGGACCGAGCTCAAGTCGATCGCCTGCGAGTAGGGCATGAAGATCCGGACGTCGTTCCCGGTCTCCTGCAGTGCCCGCGGCAGGACGCGGGACAATTCCGCCAGCGGTGTCTTGCGCACCAGCGGATCGAGTTCAGGTGTGAAGAAGGCGATCTTCAAGACCGGCTGCTCCGTTGCAGCCACGGCTTGCGCGAAATTCCATGGCACCGCTCCACGCGCGACGCCTGTGCCTCCACTGCTGCGCGATTGGGCGCGGCCTGGGAACACATGGAATCGAGCGTTGGCCGTGTGCCGATGGTGGTCAGCTCGCGTCTCCGGGCAAAGGTGGCGCCAAGGCAAGGCGCGCGGCGCCCGCAAGGCATGGCCCAAAAGTAGTCAAGAGCCGTGCCTAGCCCAAGACCTTCCTGGTCGGGCACCGTAAATGATTGTAAAAATTAGACTTAGGGACGCCGGAAGATCGTGACTCCAACGCATCGGAGGCTTCGAGGACCACCTTCGACGGTTCGGTCGGGGCGGTCCCGCGTGGCGACGACGGTCCTGGCAGCGGCGAAGTTGATCCCGGGCGAGCTCGAGCCCCAACCGCCCCGCATCGTTGTGCCGGCGAGCGCACCGTAGAATCCCGCGCCCCCGGACCCGGACTCAGAAGATGCCCTCGACTTCAGCGCTGATCGATCGATCCCTCAGGGAATTCACGGACGCCTTGGCGGCGCGGACGGCGACGCCTGGCGGCGGAAGTGTGGCCGCCTATCTGGCAGCGGCCGGCGCAGCGTTGATCGGCATGGCCTGTCGCTTCACGGCGGGGGAGAAGTACGCCGCTGTCGAGGCTTCGATGGCCCATGCCGCGGCGAGTCTGGACGAGCTTCGGCCGCGAGCCCTGGCACTAGTCGATCGCGACGCGGCCTCCTATGACGCCGTGACCGCCGCGTTCGGTTTGCCCAAGTCGACCGACGCCGAGAAGGCCGCGCGCGTCGCCGCGATCCAGGCCGCGATGAAGGCTGCGCTCGAGGTGCCCTTCGAGACGATGCAACTCGCGTTGGCCGGTCTCGAGATCGCGGCAGCGCTGGCTTCGAAGCTGAACCCGAACCTGGCCAGCGATTGTGGCGTCGGTGCGCGCTGCCTCGAGACCGCTCTGGAGGGGGCCTTTCTGAACGTGCGCATCAACGCGCGTTCGATCAAGGACGCTGGGTTCGCCGCCGCGCGCATGCAGAGCAGCGAGGCGATGCGCGCGCGCGCGAAGCTGCTCGCCGACTCGATCGAAGCCGCGCTCGAGGCCCGGCAGTAGACTCGCGTTCGCGCGACAGTCGCGCACCCTGAAGGAACCGCATGCGAACTTTGATCCTGTTGCGCCACGGCGAGAGTACCTGGAACAAGGAGAACCGCTTCACGGGCTGGGTCGATGTGCCGCTCTCGACTCGCGGGCAGGCCGAGGCGATTTCGGCCGGCGAGCGCATCCGCCAGGCGGGCATCGAGATCGACGAGGCGCACACTTCGCTGCTCAAACGGGCGATCAAGACCTGCTGGCTGGCGCTGGAGGAGCTCGATCGCATGTGGATACCCCAGCTGCGCAGTTGGCGGCTCAACGAGCGGCATTACGGCGCGCTCACGGGCCTGGACAAGGCCGAGATCGCCGCGCGCCACGGCGAGGCGCAGGTCCTGATCTGGCGGCGCAGCTACGATATTCCGCCGCCGCCGTTCGCCGCTGACGATGCCGCGAATCCGGCGCGCGACAAGCGCTACGCGGATCTGAGCGCGGCCGAGCGGCCGCTGGCCGAGTCGCTCAAGGACACGGTCGCGCGGTTCCTGCCCTACTGGCAAGGTTCGATCGCGCCGTCGTTGCGCGCCAATAAGAGTGTGCTCGTCGCGGCCCACGGCAACTCGATCCGCGCGCTGGTCAAGCATCTCGACAGGATGAGCGAAGAAGCGATCGTCGCGCTCAACATCCCGACCGGCATGCCGCTGGTCTACGAGTTGAACGACGACTTGACGTCGCGCAGCCACCGCTACCTGGCGACGGAAGCGGAACTCGCCTCCGCGCAGGCCGCGGTCGCGGCGCAAGGCAAGGCCAAGTAGCGCAGTCGCGCGCCGATCACATCGCGATCAACGCGCGCCCTTGGCTTTCGCTGCTTCCAGGTCGCGCTTGGCCTCCGCGACGATTCCAGGAATGACCTTGTCGAGGTTGCCGCGGCCCGTGTCGCGGATCACGCCCTTGTGGTCGATCACGTAGACGGTCGGCCAGCCGCGCACGCCCCAGCGCGTGGCGATCGGGCCGCTGGTGCCGCCGCCGTCGAAGAAGGAGGGCCAGGTCAGCGATTCCTTCTTGTTCTCCGCACGCAGGATTTCCAGCGACCTATCGCTGTTGACGCCCACGATCGCGAACACACTCGGATCATTGTCTTTCACGAGCGACCGCTCGTGCGGGTACATGGCCCGGCAGGGGCCTCACCAACTTCCCCAGAAATCGAGCATGACCACTTTGCCGCGGAAGTCGGAGAGCTTCATGGGCTTCCCGTCCTGGTCGATCCCGATGATTTCCGGCGCCGCGACGCCGACGGCGAGCTGCGCCGGTGTCAGCGGATTCAGCATCGAATCCGCGATCGCGCCGTAGGTGGTGAACAGGTACGGTTCGTTCGCGAACTTCGACTGCAGCGCGAACAGGTGCGGGTGCGACTTCTGCGCGTCGCCTTCACTTTGTTCGCGCCAGCCGGGTTTCGGCGGCGCGAGCTTGGCGAGTCCGAGGTGCGCGGCCGCCTGTACGGACGCGTGCGGCGAGGCGAGCAGCGCTTCGAACAGCGCCGGCTTCTTGAGCTTGTCGAAGACGTACCCGATCTCCGGGATCTTCGCGAGTTGCGCCGACTTGGGAAAGCGCGTCAGCAGGTCGTCGACAATCGACCCCGACGTCTCTTCCATGCCGCCCTTCTGCTTCAGCCACCACGTCTGCTGCAGAAGCCACAGTTGCGCGGTCAGTTCCGCCTCGCTGCCGCGATGGGCGGCCGCGAAGGCTTCGAAGCGCGGTTTCCACTGCTCGTATTTCTCGACGTAGCCGAGGCTGCTCGCTTCGTGCTCGAGCACGAGCGCTGCGATTTCGCTCCGTGCATCGGGAGGCGCACTCGCGACAGGCTTTTGGGCGAAGCCGATGCCGGCGCACAACGCAGTCACGAGGAACCTACGGGCAAGCCAGGTCTGCATGGCAATCCTCCGGGCGAGAGTGGGGGCGTTGAGCGTGGTGAAGTGTAGCAGGCTGCGAGAAGCGCCGTCAGACGCGCACGGTCACTCTGAGGAAGGTCGCGGAAATCGAGGTTCCGCCGCCTTTTTTCGTGTTCTGGGATTCGGCCAGTTCCAGCAATTGGCTGTGCAGCTTGTCCGCCGTTCCGCTCTTGTCGGCGGCTTCGAAAGCGTTCATCGTCGGGCCGTAGAAGCGTCGGAAGGAATCGATCACCTGCGCGGGGCTCCTGTCGGGCGAGACGAAAGAGAAACTGTCCTTGACCATGGCGATGTTCGCCTTGGGGATTCCGGCCCGGCCGAATCGTTCGAGGACGTGCGTGTCCACGCCCCAGGTCATCGGACTGACGAAACCCTCGGGCGGCGGCGGCACGAACGACGAGCTGATCTTCAACAGTTGTGAAACGAACGAAGTCGGATCATTGGGGATCCAGTTGCCCATCACGATGCGGCCACCCGGTTTCGTGACGCGCACCATTTCGCGAGCCACGTCGAAGGGCTTGGGCGCGAACATGGCGCCGAAAATGGACATGGTCAAGTCGAACGAATGGTTGGCGACGCCCTGAAGGTCGCAGGCATCGCCTTCGCGAAAGCTGAGTTGCTCGAGGCCCGCGGCAGCCGCGCGTTGGTTGCCGGCTTCGACGAGGTTTCGTGCGATGTCGATGCCGACGACTTCAGCGCCGAGTCGCGCGAGCGGCAGCGCCGTCGTTCCGTCGCCGCAGCCGAGGTCCAAGGCTCGCAGCGGCGGAGTGATCGCCAGTGACCTGACCAGCGCTTCTCCGGATTCACGCATGATCGCCGCAATTTGCGTGAAGTCGCCCTTTTCCCACAATGTCTTGTTCGGATTCATGTTCGCTCCATTTTAGTCGGTCGCCCGCGCGCAGATCGCTCGACAGAAGAACTCCGGCCGCGCCGTTCGAGGAAGGCGCGCACGTCGCTGCTGCCGAACCCTCACCTACCGCGCAGCCCGGCTGTCGACTCGAATTGGAGTCGACTCATTCACCCTGTTTACCCAGAGTGAGCGTGGGCCACAAGGCGAAGGCCGCCCGTCGCCGCTCGAGCGATCGGATCGGCGGCGTAGTTTGCAGGCTCGAGTGAGTCAATCACGCCCGATCGAACGCGGTGCTCAGCGCTTCTTCGAAAAGAGGGCGTGCCCGAGGAAGGCGAGCAGTCGCGTGTGGAACGCTTTCGGTTGCGCGATGTAGCAGGCGTGGTCCGCGTCCGCGATCAGGAACTTTTCGGCGTGAGGGATCGCGGCGGTGAGCGTGTCGGCTTGTGAAGTCGCGATCACGGCGTCGTTCGCGCCCCAGACGACCAGCGTGGGTGCGGCGAGCGAAGCGAGTTTGGGTGAGAACTCGACGATGCCGACCGGCGCGATCGGAATGAACGCGGCAACGCGCTCGGGATGAGTGGCGACGAACGGAAACGCGAATCGACCGCTCATCGACGGCGAGATCAGCGCGCATTTCGAGATCGAGAGCGAATCGCAAAGTTCGAGCACGAAGCGCGCCGCGTCGACTTCGGCAGCCTGCGACTCGCCGAAACCGGGCAGGTCGATCGCGATCGCGCGATACCCGTTCGTGGCGAGCAGCGCGAGCGTGCCGAGTTCTTCCCAGGTCTTCGAGCTGTACTTCGCGCCGTGCAGCAGCAGCACGCAGGGATCCGAACTCGCGCCCGCGCAGCGGTAGGCGACCGTCACGCCGCGCACGACGATTTCGCGCCTTGCGATGGCGACCGCGCGCGGAGCGGCTTCGTGCTGCGCGGCCGGCGGCGGGGAATGCGAGCCGCTGCAGGCGCTGAGGGCGAAGACGACGGAGAGGGCGAACTCGCGCAGCATCGTTCGCGATGCTAACAGCCGGCTGGGAAAAGGTCCTGAAGGCGTGGGATGCGTGCCCCGTGACAGCGCGTCGCGAATCCTTGCCCCGCGTACGCCAGGCGGCCACTGGAGGGGGGGGAAGGCGTTGTGCTACTTGTCGCGGACAAGACCGATGGAAGCGATCAAGATGAGCCCTGCGCGCCATCCAACCACCTCATTCAACCCATGACTTCTTGGCAGCTCGTCCGACTGTTCGCCGGCATTTTCATCCTGGTGTCGCTCGCGCTCGGCGTGCCGGCAAGCCCGCTGTTCGTCAGTCCATGGTGGCTAGCCTTCACGGCCTTTGTCGGCGCCAATCTGCTGCAGAGCGCGCTGACGAAGTGGTGCCTGCTCGAATCCATCGTGCGCAAGTTCGGCGCGCGGGCGGGCGCGTGAAAAGAATGGCGCCGAGTCGGTGAAAGGCATTCACCGTCACTCGTCTGGCCGCAGCGCCGGCGGCTGCGGTCAGCGGGAGTGGATCGCGGTGGAACGGGGCTGCGCCGTCGCTGCAGCAGCGGCAGCCCCCGCGTCGTCGAACGCGCGCGGATCGTCCGCGAAGTCGCCCAGGTTGTTGTAGTTGATGGCGAGCTCCTCTCCGGCGGCGATGTCACAGAGCGCCACGAACTCGATGGCGAACTCGGTCTCGTGGAACTCGTAACACAGGTTCGGCGAGAAGGAGTGATTGTAGAGCGAGCCGTAACCCAGGACGATGGCCGCGCCCTCGTCGTCCTCGCCCCATTCGAAGTAGTAGCGCGCGAGCAGCGAATCGTGGATACGCTCCCGGTCTTCCAGGCTGAGCGCGATCACCGGCGCGCGTTCGACAAGCTCGCCTTGGGCGAAGGCACGCAGGGCGACGACTCCACGGCCGCGGCCGGGGAACGATGCGACGGCGAGTGCCGGTGCCGAGGTCAAATACGCGGGACGCTCAGTGGCGATCGGAGAACGGGAGTGCACGGTGGTTTTCACTAGGGGCGGCTTGCCTGGATCAGAACGGGCGCGCGGGAGCATAGGGACTGCTTGCGCAGAGAGCCAGACTTGACTCCGACATGCAGTTCGTGGCCCGAGAGTTCCGTGATTCAACGCTCGAGCGCGTTGGAGTCGATCGGGCCGGGTCCCGATAGTGCTCTTCGACGAAGCCTGCTGCCGCTGTCCTTGGCTCTGCCCTGCGCGCTTGCAGCCCAGGCGCCCGCATGGGAATCTCATTCACTCGCAAGCCTGCAGGTATCCCAGAAACCGAGCGAAAAATGACCAATCTAGTGATCTTCAACGACGTCGAATGGAAGCCGCCGATCAAGAGCGAACTGCTCAAGCCGCCCGTGGTCAAGCTCTCGGTGCGCTTTCCAGGCACCGACCTCGACGAAATGACCGGCAAACATCGCAAGAGCTTCGACAAGCACTTCAAGAGCTTCGACACGAAGTTCGACGCGCTCGGAAAATCGAAGATCAAGGAGATCCAGGAGGCCGTCAGCGATACCGAGCAGCGCCTGCGCGAAAAGAAGACCAAGCAGCCGCCCGAGCAGGTCGTCGAGACCGCGAACAAACTGCTGGCGCAGGCCTTCAAGGTCTTCGAGCAGCAGATCCAGAAGCTCGCGCAGGATTGTTACGAGGATGCGCTCGCGCAGGCCTGCGCGGAGATGAAGCTGCGCCTGGTCAAGGCGCGCGCGAAAGCGGTGGCCAAGATCGTCGTCATTTCGCTCCTGATCCTGACGGCCGCGGCACTCACGATCGCGGCTTCCGCCGTCACCGGTGGCGCGGCGGCGCCGATCGTCATCGCTGCGATCCTCACCGGCGGAGCTGCACTGTGGAAGGTCTACAAGGAGGTTCGCGGCGGCTGGGCCAATGCCACGAACCAGATCAAGCAGATCCAGAAGGACATCGCCGAACTGGAAGAGGCCACGAAGACGCTCAAGAGCATCGGCGAGAAGCAGAAGGCCCTGGGCGAAGCGGCGCTCTCCGACAAGCTCAAGGCGGCGAAGACCTTGCTCTCGGGCAAACTCGACGGCCTGGACAAACACGTCGGCCAACTCGACAAGTTCGTGTTCGAAGCGCGCGAGCAACTCAAGGCGCAGCAGGCGGATCTCGCGCTCGTACTGCAGAAGGCGCGTGACTCCGGCGATCCGGGCCTGGTCAAGAAGGCCGACGCGCTGGAGCTCGCGATCAAGGAGTCCATGACCGCGCTTTCGGGCATGAAGGACGTCCAGACCGAGGCCGCGAAAGTGCGCGCGGAGTTTGCGGCGCAGAAGTTGCCCGAGCTCGGGGCCCTCGACCGGCTCGTGCAGCGGGTCCACGAAGCGGGGCCGTACCTGAAAAAGGTCGCCGACGGAGTGAAAGAGGTGATCGACCTCGCCCAGAAGCTGTCCGCCGCGCTGAAGTGAGCTCGGGCCCAGTTCATCGGCTCCGACCACTCTTGAGTCGGTAACCTGTCGACCATGCTCCTCGCCGCATTCATTCTCGCGTGCTCGTTCCAGTTCCCTGAGTCTGGGAAGCAGGCTGTGCGGGACGAACCGCTCGCCGGTTGCGCGCTCGTGCGCAAGCCCTTGTTCGCGAGCACGCACGTGTTGCGTCGCGCGGCGCGCCCGGGGATGTACTTCGATGCCGTCGGCAATCAGAGCTTCACGTGCGGGCGCGAGGACGGAACATTCGAGTCGTGGGTCTGGCCCTGGCAGATCTTCCACGACGCGCGCTTTTCGTTTCGGCCCGAGAACGCGCTCGAGCCGTTCGAGCTTGCGCGATATGCCAGCGCGCTCGAAGTCACGCCGCACTCGACGACGCTGACCTACTCGAGCGCCGACGCTCGCGTCGAGGTCATGTTCTTCTGTCCCGACGACGAGCCGGTCGCGTTCCTGTGGCTCTCGGTCGACGTCGATGCGCCGGGTACGTTGAGTTTCTCTTTCCGCCCGCGCCTGCAACCCCAGTGGCCGGCCGCGGTGGGGGGCGTGGCGGGCAACTTCGACGCGGGACTGGGAGCCTTCGTGCTTTCCGAGCCCTCCGCTCGCGTCGCCGCCGTCGTCGGCTCGCCTTGGGCCACGCGCGCCACGACCGGCGAACAGTATCTGTTGCCCGATGGAGCGCTGCGGCTCGACATGGCCGTCGATCCGGCGCGCGCGAAGCGCGAGTGGATTCCGATCGCGATCGTGGCGGTCGATGGAGAGCACTCGCCCGAGCGCGCGAGGCAGGCCTATGTCGCGGCGCTGCGCAACGCTTCCGCGTTGTTCGAGCGTCACGCGAGCCGTTGGGCCGAGCGCGCGGCTGCTATCCCTGTTCCCAACGTCGAGCCCGCGCTCGACGAAGCCTTCTTCTGGAACGCAGTTTCGCTGCAGCAGGGTTGGGTGCGCTCCGGCGCGCTCGGCGACGGGCTCGTAGCAGGTTACGGGCCCGCGGGAGCGAGTTCGCAACGGCCTGGTTTCGCCTGGTTTTTCACCGGCGACGTGGGTTTGAACACGCCCGCGTATCTCGGCGCGGGTCTGGCGGACACACTCAAGATCGGCCTCGAATTCGCGCGGCGTCACCAGCGTGACGACGGCAAGATTCCTCACGAGGTGGTGCTATCGGCACACTTGTGTGATTGGTTCGCGGAGTATCCGTTCGCCTACATTCACGGCGACACGACCGGTCTTTGGATCCACGCCTGTCGGCAGTACCTCGATCACAGCGGCGATCGCGCGTTCCTCGCACAGGCCTGGCCGGCGATCGTCGCGGGCTACCGTTGGATCCTCGCGCAGGACGCGGACGGCGACGGCCTGCCGGACAATTCGCGCGCCGGGATGGGCGCCTCGGAGATCGGCGCGCTGCGCAACAATCTCGCCACCGACATCTATCTTGCGGCTGCAAGTGCGGTCGCACTGCGCGACGTGAGCGAACTGGCGCTCGTCCAGGGCGACGAAGCACTTGCGCGCGAAGCGCACGCCGCCGCCGATCGCGCGATCGCGCGCATCGCCACGGGTTTCTGGGACGAATCGCGCGGCACGTTGGCGCATGCGCTTCTGCAGGACGGCACGCGTTCGAGCGAACTCACGCCTTGGCCCGCGGTGGCCGTGGCCTGGAAGCTCGTCGACGGCCCGCACGCGCTCGCCACGATGAATGCGATCGGCGCGGACGAGTTGACGACGAAGTGGGGCGTGCGTTTTCTTTCGTCGCGCTCGGCTCTCTTCGATCCCAAGGGCTACAACCAGGGCGCGGTCTGGCCGTTCATCACGGGACTTGCGGCGCTGGGGGACTTCGAAGTCGGTCGCGCGCAGGCGGGTTTCGACAAGCTCGCCATCGTGGCGCGCTTGACCACCAGCGAAGCACTCGGGCGCGCGCCCGAGATCCTGTCGGGCACGCGCGAGCGCACGCTCGATGCTTCCGTGCCGCACCAGTTGTTTTCTTCGATGGCGGTCGTCGCGCCGCTGGTGCAAGGCCTTTTCGGTTACGAGCCCGATGCGCTGCACGCGCGCATCGTCCTGCGACCGTGCTTGCCCGAGTCCTTTGGCGAGCGCCCGGTCGCGATTCGAGGTTTGCACTTCGGCGCTCAGCGCATCGATCTCTCCCTGGTGCGCCGCGCGGGCGTGTACGAAGTCGAATGCGTCACGAGCGGCGCGGCGCCGAAGATCGAACTCGCGCCGCGCAACGCAGGCGCGGGCAATTTGCGCGTGCGCTCACGCTGAAGCGTCCAGCGCGCTCGATTCGCGGCACCGAGGCAGCTGAATTCGTGCAGAGTCCGGCCGACGCGCACTCACAGGCGCGCATGCACGCCTGCCCCTCCTGGGCACTGACGGAACTCCGGACGAATTCACCTGACTCGGTATACGATCGCACCTGGAGGTTTCCATGTTGTTCCCACTCGCTGCACTCGCATGTCTGGTCCCCCCAACGCAGGCCCAAATCACCGATTCAGGTTGCGTGCCTTTGACCAACGACTTCGTCGTGACGCAGAGCGTCAAGTTCTGTCCGGGCAATTACGCCTTCGACGACCCGCAGGGCGACGGCGTGATCCGCGTGAGCGCCGCCGACGTCACGATCGACATGGAAGGCGTCGTGTTGACCGGCTCGAACATGCAGGGCTTCGGGATCCTGGTCGACGGCGTCAACGGCGTGAAGATCAAGAACGCCGGGATCCACGGCTACAAGGTAGCGGTCTATCTGCGCAACGGTTCCGGCCATCGCGTCGAGGGCTGCGACCTTTCGCACAATCGCAAGCGTCCGACGTTCAACACTGGCGCCGATTTTTTGGCGGTGTGGCCCGACCTCGCGGGCCAGTTCTCCGCCGATCAGATCGGCAACGCCCTGCTGCTCTCCAATATTTCGACTTCGAGCCTGGCTCACAATCGCTGCACCGATTCGCAGAACGGCATCGGCCTTTTCCAGTGCCACGACATCGAAATCGTCGCCAATGATTGCGACATGAACGAGGGCTGGGGCATTCACCTGCACCGCTCCAGTCACAACGCGATCCTGCACAACAGCGCCGACCACAACTTCGACCATGAATCGAGCTACTGTCACCTGGTGCAACAGGACGGCTGCGACACGGCGGCGCTGCTGGTGATCAAGGACTCCAACGACAACCTGGTGGTCGGCAATTCGCTGCGCGACAGCGGCGACGGAGTGTTCTCCGCCGCGCAGGAGAGCGGCACGCACTGGGGCGCGGATCGCAATGTCTATCGCGGCAACGATTCGAGCCAGTCCAAGCACATCGGTTTCGAGTCGACTTTCTCCGACCAGAATCAGTTCCTGGACAACGTCGCCGACCAGTGCGGGCGCTACGGCTTCTGGTTGGGCTACTCGCGCAACGCGTTGGTCCAGGGAAACTCCATCCGCGGCAACGCCTCGGCCGGGATTTCCAACGAAAGCGTTCTGGGCATCGTCTACCGCGGCAACGACATCGGCGCCAATCGCGTCGGCGTCGAATTGCGCGTGGGCACGTTCACGCTGGCCCCGCAGGACTCGCGCAATCAGCGCTTTTACGACAACTGGATCCACGACAACACCGATCGTGGGCTGTCGATCGTCGATACGCACGAGGTCGAAATCCTCGAGAACACGATCGAGTCGAACAGCGCCGGCAACCTGCGATTCGCGCTCGCCCGCGAGACATCGCTGCAGGGCCCGCTGACCGTTCGGCACAACAACATCCTGCGCGGCAACGCGGTCTACAACGTCAAGAACGAGCAGGCGACCGATGTCGACCTGACCAACAACTGGTGGGGCACCACCGATGCGAATGCGATTGCCGCGACGATCAAGGGCCGCGAGCAGTATGCGATCGTCCCGCCGCATAGGCTGCCAACCCTTGAAATCGTGTTCCAGGACGGCACCGGTACCGTCACGCTGAAGCGCGTGGTCAACGAACGCGCCGACGACGCCTTCGATGTCACGCCGGCGGGCGCGCTCCCGCGCCGCAACGGTTCTCCCGACGTGCGACTCGGGCGCGGCCCCGCGGGTGAACTGTTCACGGCCGGGTTTCGCTTCCGCGACGTGTACGTTCCGGCGGGCGCGGTGATCCTTTCCGCGCGACTCAATTTGCCGGCGATCTCGGCGCTGCAGAGCGAGCGGATCGATTTGACGCTGTTCGCCCAGGCCAGCGACGATTCCGCTCCTTTCGATGCGAGTTCGATGCCGAGCGCGCGTCCTCTGAGCGTCGCAAACGTGCCGTGGATCGTCGCGGCGCGCTGGAGTCCCGATCAGGTGGCCGCATCGCCCGACGTGCGCACGCTGGTGGAAGAAGTTTTCGCGCGGCCTGGCTGGCACAGCGGCCACGCGCTCACGCTGCTCGCCGTCGAGCATGCTTCCACGGGCTCGCGCTCCGTGCGCGCCTTCGATTTCGAGGGTTACGCGAATCTGCCGGGCACGCCGGCGGAGTTCCGCCACTACCGCAAGCACCGTTTCAGCAAGCTCGAGCTCGAATTCGACGACGGGCTTGGGGCTCTGGTGCTCGAGCGCGAACTCGGCGGCGGGAACGACGA
>JANMRV010000573.1:0-11252 GCA_031388685.1 Planctomycetota bacterium | reverse complement strand
CGAGGATCGGTCGCGGCTGTGCGCTGCCGAGGTCGACGACTTCGAAGTGTCCGTTCGGCAAGGCGTGATAGAGGTGTTCGCCGACTTCGGTGCGCACCGAGAGGTCGCTCAGGCCGTCGAGGTCGTAGTCGAACCACTGCGCCGCAAGATGTCTCCCGGCGTGGAGGAGCCCGACGAACTGCGTCACGTCCTGGAAGGTGCCGTCGCCGGCGTTGCGCATCAGATGACCAGGCCCTGACTGCGTGCCGACGAAGACATCGGGCGCGCCATCGCGATCGTAGTCGTTCCATGCCGCGAAGCTCGCGGCGACAAGCCCGTCGAGTCCGGACAACAACGTGACGTCAGCGAACGATCCATCGCCGGAGTTGCGCAGAAGCCGTGCCGCTGCGTCCGCGCCGACCACAAACGCGTCGTCGAGCCCATCGTGGTCGTAATCCGCCCACCAGAAACCGGCGCGAACTCCCGACTGCGCCTGCGCGCTCGACGCTGTATCCGGCAGGGCCGGCTCCTGGGCATGGCTTGGGGCCAGAAACAGGGCGAAGGCAACGGCCAGGCTGAACTTGACGGTACGCATAGGGACAACTCGGTGGGGGACTCGCGGGGGGTACAAGAGGCACTCCCCAATCACTCCACGCAATTGCCCTGCTGTGGAGATCAGGCATCAGGAAAAAATCTTCGTGCGTGGGCCTCGACCAGCGCCAGGGCAGATCGCCTTCCATAGGTGAGAGCCGCATGGCGTAGGGAGGCCTGCTGCCTACTCCAGGCGGAATTTGCGGCCACCCGTGCGATGCCTGAGTCGCCGCGCTAGCGATCGCCGCGCGGATCTGCGGTCAGCAGCGAGGCTGGCAGTGTCCGTGCCTCGAGCGCGGCAAGCCTCGCCTCAAGTCCTCGCATGCGGGATAATTCCAGCTCTTGCTCCGCATTCCTGATCACCTGCCTGTTCAACTCGAATGCTTGTCTCTCCAGCTCGTGCGCTTGCTTCTTCATCTCATTGAGCAGCATCGAGCCCAGGATGTGGTACTTGACGGTGAACGGCTTGCCGTCGTCGCCGTAGACGACGAGATCCGGGAAGATCTCGGCGACTTCTTCGGCGATGAGCCCGTACTCCATCGGCACTTCGCTTCCGTCCGGCATCGTCTGCTCCTGCTTGTAGCGAAAGCGCACCGGCCGCAGCTTGAGCAGGTTGTCGGTCGCATCGCCCATGTCGACGATGTCCTGCTTGAAGCGCCGCGACGAGGAGACCGTGCCGAGCTGACCGTTGCTATCGACGACGACGGGAATGGCATTGGCAATCCCGGTCGTCACTCCGCGGATCCCGGCGATGAACGCCCGAGTCTGCACGCCCGCGGTGCCGACTCGGATCGTCGCCCCTTCAGCGGCAACACCTGCGTTTCCAATCGAAATGTTGTTGCCGCCGGTCGTGAGGAGGGAGCCTGCGCCGGCACCCAGGGCGATGTTGTTGAAACCAGTCGAGTTGACGAGCGCTTGATACCCGACGGCAGTGTTGCGGACACCGCTCGAGTTGGTGCGCAGCGCTCCGTACCCGCTGGCCGTATTGGCATAGCCGGACGTGTTGGAGCGAAGCGCCATACTTCCGTCGGCAGTGTTGAAATAGCCGGTCGTGTTGTACTGCAGTGCACTAGCCCCGCCGGCCGTGTTGGAATAGCCGGTCGTGTTGGAGCGCAGCGCGACAAACCCACTGGCCGTGTTGGAGTCGCCGGTCGTGTTGCTGCCCAGCGCTGACCCGCCACTGGCAGTGTTGTCGCTGCCCGTGGTGTTGAGGAAGAGCGCTTGACGACCGCTGGCCGTGTTGTTGTTGCCGATCGTATTTGAATAGAGAGCGTTACCGCCGCTTGCTGTGTTGTCATTGCCGGTCGTGTTGAAGCGAAGCGCCGAACTCCCGACGGCGGTATTGAAGAAGCCGGTCGTGTTGGCATAGAGCGAACGCGCCCCGCTCGCCGAGTTGTTGCCGCCGAACGTGTTGGCACGAAGCGCCATGTAGCCGTTGGCCGTGTTGAGATCGCCATTCACATTGGCGCGCAGCGCAAGCGATCCGCTGGCGGTGTTCCGGCCGCCGGTCGTGTTGGTGAGGAGTGCCTGAAAACCGCTAGCCGTGTTGGAGAAGCCGGTCGTGTTGGAACGGAGCGCCTCTCGACCATCGGCGGTGTTGCCGCCACCGTTCGTGTTGGAATAGAGCGCTTGACTCCCAGTGGCAGTGTTGTTCGCCCCGGCCCCATTCGCGCCGAGCGCCGAGCGCCCCGTTGCTGTGTTGTCAGTGCCGCTCGTATTGGCGAAGAGCGCATAGGTACCCGTGGCCGTGTTGTTGTCGGCCGTCGTGTTGCTGTAGAGCGCACGAGATCCGCTGGCCGTGTTGTTGATGCCGGTCGTGTTCCCATGCAGCGCGCGGAATCCAGCGGCTGTGTTGTTCAGGCCGGTCGTATTGGAACGGAGCGCCTCGTACCCGCTTCCAGTGTTGCGAGTGCCCGTTGTGTTCAGACGCAGTGCCGCGAACCCGTCGGCCATGTTCCTGCTGCCGGTCGTATTGGAATTGAGTGCGTAACTCCCGTTGGCAGTGTTTGCCGCGCCGGTCGTGTTCCCGTAGAGCGCGCGAAACCCGTCGGCGGTGTTGTTGTTTCCGGTCGTGTTGGCGCTACGCGCCAAGCCGCCGCTGGCGGCGTTGTAGCTGCCCGTAGAATTGGAGTAGAGCGCCTTGTCCCCGCTGGCCGTGTTGAACTTGCCCGTAATGTTCGAAGAGAGTGCGCTCTCCCCATGGGCCGTGTTCGAGTAGCCGGTCGTGTTGCTGTACAGCGCTCGAAATCCGCCGGCGGTATTGTTGACACCGGTCGTATTGGAACGGAGCGCTCCGTACCCGCTTCCAGTGTTGTAATTACCGGTCGTGTTCAGGCGCAGTGCCCCGAACCCGTTGGCCATGTTCCGGCTCCCGGTCGTGTTGGAATTGAGTGCGTAACTCCCGTCGGCAGTGTTTCGAAAGCCGGTCGTGTTGTAGCGCAGTGCCCCATTTCCGGTGGCCGTGTTGTCATGACCGGCCGTGCTGGTAGCAAGCGCCCGATAGCCGCTGGCGGTGTTGGCGTAGCCGGTCGTGTTGCTGTAGAGCGTCGCATACCCGGTGGCGGTGTTGCGAGTGCCGGTGGTGTTCTTGCGCAGCGCGTCACTCCCACTGGCCGTGTTCTTGTATCCGATCGTGTTGGAGTAGAGCGCGCCATCTCCGCCTGCGGTGTTTCGAAAGCCGGTCGTGTTGGACGCAAGCGCCGAATATCCGCTGGCCGTGTTGTAGGAACCGCCCAGATTGTCGCCCAGGGCGTTGACTCCGCTGGCAGTGTTCCTGTTGCCGCTCGTGTTGGCGTATAGCGCTCGATTTCCGCTAGCCACGTTCAAACCTCCGGTCGTGTTGGAACGAAGTGCCTTGTGACCGCTGGCCGTGTTCGAAATGCCGGTTGTATTCGCGAATAGTGATTCAAAGCCGCTGGCCGTGTTCGCGAAGCCGGAAGTGTTGGAGCGCAGCGAATGATGTCCGTCGGCCGTGTTGTTGGCACCTGTGGTCACGCTCTGCAGTGCCTCCACTCCGATGGCGGTGTTGTTGGCACCGCCTCTTGTGTGCGCGAACAAGAGCCCGCCCTTGTAGATACTTCCGCTGCTGAGATTCAGCGCCTGATCGCTGCTCGGCGTGAGCGTGAGCGTGTCGCTCATGCGCGCGCTGCCAATGACGTCGAGCTTCGCCGCCGGAGTCGTCGTGCCGATGCCGACGTTGCCTGCGCCGCTGACGTTAAGGTCGATCGTGAGGGGATAGAGCATTCCCAAGGTCGCAACGGAGCTGGCTGAAAGGCAACCTGCGCCGGAGCTATCCGCGATTTTCGGCGGACAAGCTGAGATGAGATAGCTGCCGGGCGGCGGTAGCGCTGGGGCGGTCGCCAAGCGCGTCGGTCGAGTGGGCGTGCTGCTCAATCCTGAGGGCGTACGGCTGGCCTGTTTGCGCCCGGTGGGTTTGTCGATGTCCCTGTCCGCTGCGGTTAGCGTGGATTCGTCGGCGTCGGGATCGGCCTCGATCTCGACTACGGCGATCGACGAGTCGAGGATCGGTCCAGTCTTCACGCTGCCGAGATCGACCGCTTCAAAGTGGCCATTCGAAATCCCGTGATACAGGTGCTCGCCCGCGTCCGTGCGCACGGCGAGGTCGCTGAATCCATCAAGGTCGTAATCGAACCACTGCGCGGCGAGATGGCGACCGGAGTGGGTCAGGCCGACGAACTGCGTGACGTCCTGAAACGTGCCGTCGCCCGCGTTGCGCATCAGGTGACCGGGTCCGGACTGCGTACCGACGAACACATCGGGCGCGCCGTCGCGATCGTAGTCGTTCCACGCAGCGAAACTCGCGGCGCCAAGCCCGTCGAGTCCGGACAATAGTGTGACGTCCGCAAACGAGCCGTCGCCGGAGTTGCGCAACAGTCGCGCTGCGCCATCCGCGCCGACAACGAACGCGTCATCGAGTCCGTCGCGGTCGTAGTCCGCCCACCAGAAGCCGGCCCGGACGCCGGACGGGGGCTCCGCGCTCACAGAGGCGTTCAGCCCCGCAGGATCCTGGGGAAAGGGAAGGGAGCCAAGGACAACGATGGCAGCATGGAGAGAAAACATAGGGAGCTCCTGATAGCGCACAGGTTCATTTCCCCGAGGAGAGTCAGGGGCCGATTCGTGGGCGCCAATGCTCTAAACGCAGGGATGAACGTCGCGTGACCGAGATTCATCACAAATGCGGTTTCCAGTTTCCGCAAGGTCCCTAGGCGGACACTGCGGCGGCGCGCCCGGCTCCGGCAGCGGTCACGCTATGCTCAGCCGTATGTCCAAGCTCATTTCGAAACGTGCGTTCGCCCTAGGGCTCGCTCTGCTTGCCTCGGCCTGCGCCGCTCCGACTCACTCGCGAGTCGAATCCGCGGGCGCCACGCCGGCTGTGGTGGTGCAAAAATCAAGCACAGGTGGGGGAGCTTTGCCTGCCGCACAAGCCCCGGCCGACGAGAGCATCGGTTCGCTGCGCAACGCGCGCGTGGCCTTTGCTACAGGTGGCAAGCCCGTTCCGTTGACCTTTCTCGCCGGGGACATGACGCCCGAGGAACTCGCCGCGATCGCGAAGCTCGCGCCGAACGTGCGCATCCTCAGCGGACTTTCGCGCGAACAGGCTGTCGAACACGCGGCCGAAGCCGACGCCTGCGACGCGCGCCTCATCACGCCTGTTTTCCTGGCGGAGGCCAAGAAACTCGTCTGGGCACAGGCGATGAGCGCGGGTGTCGATCGCTACCTCGAGTACGAATATCTGGTGAGCGAGGATCGCATCGTGCTGACCAACCTGCAGGGTGTGCATGGACCTGCAATTTCCGACCACGTGTTCGCGATGTTGCTCACGCTGACGCGCGATCTGCGTTTTCACCTCGCGAATCAGGCCACTGGAACCTGGGGGCGCGAAGGATCGCCACGGCGTCCGATCGCACTGCAGGGCCGCACGATGCTGGTCGTCGGCCTTGGCGGCATCGGCAGCGAAGTCGCGCAGCGCGCCCACGGCTTTGGCATGAAGGTGATCGCGACGCGGCGCAGCGACACACCTTCGCCCGCCTATGTCGAGCACGTCGGCAAACCCTCCGAGCTGTTGGCGCTGCTTCCGCGCGCCGACGTCGTGGTGGTCTGTACCCCGCTGACCGCTGAGACCGAGCGCCTGTTCAACCGCGCCGCCTTCGCCGCCATGAAGCCCGGCGCCTACTTCGTCAACATCGCGCGCGGACGCATCGTCGAGACGCAGGCGCTTTTCGAAGCACTTCGCGACGGGAAACTGGCTGGCGCCTGTTTGGACGTGACCGAACCGGAGCCGCTGCCCGCCGAGCACCCGCTCTGGAAGCTTGGCAACGTCGTCATCACGCCGCACGTCGCGAACGAGTCCGAACTCACCGACCAGCGCATGACCCAGCTGTGGCACGAGAACCTGCGCCGCTTCGGGGCCGGACTGCCGCTGCTCAACGTGGTCGACAAGCGCGCGGGGTATTGAGCGATGGAGATCGTGCTCGTCGCACCCGAGATCCCGCACAACTCCGGCTGCGCGGGCCGGCTTTCGGCTGCGCTTGGACTGCGCCTGCACCTCGTCGAACCGCTCGGGTTCAGCCTGGAGGACCGTTACCTGAAACGAGCCGGCCTCGACTATTGGCCCATGGTCAATCTCGCCGTGCACCGCGATTGGTCCGCGGCACTGGTGGCACTGGCGGCCGGCAGTCCGCGGCCGATCGGCGAGCGACTGCGCCTGTTCACGGCCCGCGGTGGCGGCAGCTCGCTTTTCGAGACGGACTTCGCGACCGACGACGTGCTCGTTTTCGGCAGCGAATCACGCGGGCTTCCGACGGAACTCCTTGGCCAGTATGGAGATAGGCGAGTTTACATTCCGATCAGGAGCGGCGTTCGCAGCCTGAACCTGGCCAACGTGGTCTGCCTCGCGACCTACACGGCGCTCGTGCGCGCCGGAACCGCCCTTCCCGACAACGACGGGGACTACCAGCCTCACCCCCAGGCGGGTGACGACATCTGGCCGGCATCCCGGATCTCCTGAGTCCACTATTAAGGAGAGCGCGGGGGCGCACCCCTCCTCAGGCAACACTGACGTTCGCGGTAGATTTTGCGATCGACCGGCGTTCCGCTGTGAAATTGTGGGCGCAGCAGGTTGGACGGTCGGCACTTTGCTCTCGGGGACTCCTCTGCGCTGCAAAGCTGACGGATCGGCTGCCATGCCAGCGCAAAATCGTCAGCGAAAACCTGCCAGCCAGTTGGCGATTGCGCCGCGAGTGAACGCTAGACTCTCGCCCAAATTCAAGAGCGAGTGCATGCGCACCAGAGCGCAGGGCTCGCTGACAAGAAGCGTACCTGCCCCTGCCCGCCCCCGCGGCGCAAGGGGCCGCGCGGCCCTGCGGCAGCGCTCGGTTCCCACACCCGATGACCCAACTCTTCCACAAGAGCTTCAACACCCTCTCGAAGGCCAGCATCGTGCTGGGAGGGCTGTTTGCAGCGACTGCTGTGACCTGGCTGCTTGGCGCCAACCGCGCTCCGTACATCAGTCTGGTCAACGTCTCGCGCGAGCAACCGGTGCCCTTCAGTCACAAGCACCACGTCGGCGGCTTGGGCATCGACTGCCGCTACTGCCACACGTCGGTCGAGGACTCGGCGCAGGCGTCGCTGCCGTCGACCAAGACCTGCATGACGTGCCACTCGATGATCTGGACCAACGCGGCGATGCTCGAGCCCGTGCGCGAAAGCTATCGCAGCGATCGCTCGATTCCCTGGGTGAAAGTCCACGATTTGCCGGACTTCGCCTACTTCAACCACTCGATTCACGTCAAGCAGGGCGTCGGCTGCCAGACCTGCCATGGTCAGGTCGACGAGATGCCGCTGATGATGCGCGCGAACACGCTCAACATGGAGTGGTGCTTGTCCTGTCACCGTGAGCCGGAAAAATTCCTGCGCCCGCGCGAGGAAGTCTTCAACATCAACTGGAAGCCCTCACACGAGAAGCCCCAGGAACAGCTCGGAGCCGAACTGGTCGAGCGCTACAACGTGCAGAAGCTGACCAACTGCGCCAGCTGCCACCGATGAGTGACAACACTTCTGTTGCCGTGCCCGACGAGGTCAACCAACGCCTTGCCGGACAAAGCGGCCGCAAGTATTGGAGAAGCCTGGAAGAGCTGTCGCACGACGCGGAGTTTTCCGCGCGGCTTGGTGAGCACGTCCGACGCGAGTTTCCCTCGCAGGTCGAGATGCTGGCCGACCCGGTGCAGCGGCGCACTTTCCTTCAATTGATGGGCGCGTCGCTGGCTTTGGCCGGCATCTCGTCGTGCACGCGTCAGCCGGACGAATTCGTGCTGCCCTACGCGAAGTCGCCCGAAACGCTGATCCCCGGCAAGCCGGTCTACTTCGCCACCTCGATGCCGTGGTCGAGCGGAGCGATCGGCCTCTTGGTCGAGAGCCACATGGGCCGGCCTACGAAGTGCGAAGGTAATCCCGAGCATGTCGCGAGCCGCGGTTCGACGGACCTTTTCTCACAGGCCGCCGTGCTCGATCTGTACGACCCGGATCGTTCGACCGCGATCCTGCGCAAGGGCCGGCTGACCACCTGGGACGAACTCGCGACGACGCTCGGTCCCGACCTCGAAGCGCAGAAACTGAAACGCGGCGCGGGCCTGCGCATCCTGACCGGCAGTGTCAATTCGCCGACGCTCGCAGCGCAACTTGGCGAGCTGCTGACGCTTTTCCCCATGGCGCGCTGGATCCAGTGCGAGGCCGTCAGCCGCGACAACCAGCGCATGGGCGCGCTGCTCGCCTTCGCCGAGGACGTTGCCCCGCGCTTCGATCTCACGCGCGCCGAAGTCATCGTTTCGCTCGAGAGCGATCTGCTCGCCGACGGTCCCTCGTCGGTGCGCCACGCGCGCGACTGGGCCGCTCGCCGTCGCGATGCGACGAAGTTCAACCGGCTGTACGCGATCGAATCCACGCCCACGGGCACGGGCTCGATGGCCGATCATCGCCTCGCGCTCGCGCCCTCCGGCATCGAGCGCGTCGCGCGCGCGATGGCTCAGGATCTCGGCGTCGACGTCGGTGCGGCAGGCGGCGCGCAACTGGGCGGAGACGAAGCGAAGTTCGTCGCCGCGCTGGTCAAGGACCTCAAGGCGCAGGCGGGCAAGTCGCTCGTCGTCGCGGGCGAAGCGCTTTCCGGCCGCGTTCACGGGCTCGTCAATGCGATCAACGTCAAGCTCGGCAATGTCGGCACGACGCTCGAATACGCGGAGCCCGCGGCTCCGGTCTCGACCGAGCAGCAGCTGGGTCTGGCGGAACTCGCGCGGGAGATGGCGAGCGGTACAGTCGAGATCCTGTGCATCCTCGATGCGAATCCGGTCTACGACGCGCCGGTCGATCTGGAATTCGTCGCGGCGATGCAGAAGGTCCCGTTGCGGATCCACTACGGAATGCGCGAGGACGAGACCGGCGTGCTGTGCCACTGGCACGTGCCGGCGACGCACTTCCTGGAAATGTGGAGCGATGCGCGCGCGTTCGACGGGACCCTGTCGATCGTCCAACCGCTGATCGCGCCGCTGTACGCTTCGAAGAGCGCCCACGAATTCGTTTCGTTGTTGTGCGGCAAGGCCGGCATCGCGGGCTACGACTCGGTGCGCGAATTCTGGAAGACGAAGCTCGGCGCACCGGCTGACTTCGAGTCGCGCTGGCGCCACGCGCTGCACGACGGATTCCTGAAGGACTCGGCGACGCGCGCGCGCAGCGTTGTGTTGAAATCATTCGACGCGGGCAGCGCGCCGGTCACGCCGAATGGCGAGCTCGAACTCGCCTTCCGCGCCGATCCGAGCCTCTACGACGGCCGTTTCGCCAACAACGGCTGGCTGCAGGAAGTTCCCAAGCCGCTCTCGAAGCTGACCTGGGACAACGCGCTCTACCTCAGCCCGGAAACTGCCAAGAAGAAGCAGGTCGAGAGTGGCGCGGTGGTCGAGATCACGCACTTGGGCCGCAAGCTGAAGGCGGCGGTCTGGATCCAGCCCGGACAGGCGGAGAACGCGGCGACCTTGCACCTGGGATTCGGCCGCACGCGCGCCGGCAAACTCGGCACGGGGCCGGGATTCAATGCCTTTGCGCTGCGCACGCAGGCCGCGTTGTGGGGCGGACCCGCGACGATCGCGAACACGGGCGAGACGTACATGCTCGCCTGCGCCCAAGAGCACCACAACATGTCGGAGTTCGATTTCGAGCGCGATCTCGTGCGCGAAACGACGCCGGCGGCATTTGCTCGCGGAGATTTCGGCGCGCCCAAGACACTCGCGAAGAAGCATGCGGAAGGCCACGGCGAAAAACCCGGCCACGCCGAGGGCGCGCTCGTCACGCAGTACGAAGCCTACAAGTACGAGGGTTACGCCTGGGGCATGGTCATCGACCTGTCGACCTGCGTGGGCTGCAACGCCTGCGTGATCGCCTGCCAGGCCGAAAACAACATTCCGATCGTCGGCAAGGAGCAGGTCCACCGCGGCCGCGAGTTGCACTGGATCCGCATCGACCGCTACTTCGCCGGCAATCCGAACAACCCGCGCGTCCTGTTCCAGCCGATCGTCTGCATGCAGTGCGAGAACGCACCCTGCGAAGTCGTCTGCCCGGTGGGCGCGACCAGTCACGGCAACGAGGGCCTGAACGAAATGGTCTACAACCGTTGCGTCGGGACCAAGTACTGCTCGAACAACTGTCCTTACAAGGTCCGCCGGTTCAACTTCCTGTTGTACTCGGACTGGACCACGCCCACGCTGAAGCTGCAGCGCAATCCCGATGTCAGCGTGCGCTCGCGCGGCGTCATGGAGAAGTGCACGTACTGCGTGCAGCGCATCAGCCAGGCGCGCATCGACGCCAAGCGCGAAGAGCGTCCGATCAGGGACGGCGAAGTCGTCACTGCCTGCCAGCAAGTCTGCCCGGCCCAGGCAATCACTTTCGGAGACTTGAACGACAAGTCGTCGATCGTGCACGGCCAGAAGGCGCTGCCGCACAACTACGGGCTCTTGACCGAACTCAACACGGCACCGCGCACGACCTATCTGTCGCGTGTCACGAACCCCAACCCCGAATTGGCGGGGGCCTGAGCGTCCATGTCGGCGAACACTTCTCCCCCGGTCGAACGTCGCAATCCGGTGATCGGGCCAGGCCTGACGGCCGGCAACGTCATCGAGAAGATCAGCTCGATCGTGCTGACGCGCGATATCGCGCGCGGTTGGTTCCTGCTGCTCTCGATCGCTGGCATGGGCGTGGGCCTGCTCGGCGTCTCGGTCACATGGCTGCTCGCACGCGGCGTCGGTGTCTGGGGCATCAACGAGCCCGTCGCCTGGGGCTTCGACATCATCAACTTCGTCTGGTGGATCGGTATCGGCCACGCCGGGACCCTGATCTCCGCGATCTTGCTCCTGCTGCACCAGGAGTGGCGCACGTCGATCAACCGCTTCTCGGAATCGATGACTTTGTTCGCAGTCATGTGCGCGGGGATGTTCCCGCTGCTGCACCTTGGACGCCCCTGGCTCGCGTTCTGGCTGTTCCCGCTGCCGAACACGATGTCGATGTGGCCGCAGTTCCGCAGCCCGCTGATGTGGGACGTGTTCGCGGTTTCGACGTATGGAACGGTCTCGCTCTTGTTCTGGTACGTCGGTTTGATCCCCGACTTCGCCACGTTGCGC
>JANMRV010000549.1:0-1076 GCA_031388685.1 Planctomycetota bacterium | reverse complement strand
ATTCGCGCGGATAACGAACACGAATGGGGTAGCGTTCGCGACCTTCCACGGACATGGCCAGGTTTTCGCCGCCGATGCCCGTCTCGATGATGTCTTGGACATCGCGGATGTTGACCCCATAGCGCGCGATGGCGTCGCGGTCGATCTCATACTCCACGTACGGCTTGCCGATGATGCGATCGGCGACGACGTCGACCGCCCCGGGCACTTCACGCAAGGCGCGCTCCATCTCGCGCGCGATGCGCTCGATCTCCGACAGCTCCGGACCGTAGATCTTGACGCCCATCATTGCGCGGAAGCCCGAGGAGAGCATCACGAGACGCGTCTGGATCGGCTGCAGCCAGGTCGGAAGCACGCCCGGCATGGAGGCCTTTTCTTGCAGTTCGAGCAGCAGCTCCTCCTTCGTGTACTTGCGCGTCTCGGGCCAGACCTTCGCAAGCGGCACGCGCACGAAGTCGGGCTTGTCGGAGAACCAACGGCGCTGCTCTTTCTCGCGCCACTCTGCTTCCGGCTACCGCGTCCCGATCGCCTCGACCATGCTCGTCGGCGCTGCATCCAGCGCCGATTCCGAGCGTCCAATCTTGCCGACGACGTCGAGGACTTCGGGGACTTCGCGGATCCGCGCGTTCTGTATGGCGAGCACCTCGAGCCCCTGCGTGAGCGAGCCCGCCGGCAGGATCGAAGGCATGTAGAGGAACGAGCCCTCGTCGAGCGGCGGCATGAACTCGCGGCCCAGGCCGGGAAACGTGTGAGCGACGGCGCTCCATGCTGCCCACTTCTGCGGTTCGAGCCCGATCTTTTCCAAGGACCAGCTCAGCGGTCGAAAGACCACGCTGAAACTGAGCCAGATCGAGAGGCCGAAGACGATCAGGAAGACCGGAAGCGTCAGGAACAGCACCTTGTGAGCCAATACCCAGCGCAGCGACGGTCCATAGACCGCGTGGATGACGCGCGACACCGGATTTGCGTCTGCCGAGACGATGCGTTCGCCGAGCATGCGCGCGAAGACCAAGGCGATGATCACTCCGAGCGCGAGGCACATCGGCCAGCCGAACGAGCCTTCGACACCGGCAACG
>JANMRV010000516.1:0-8616 GCA_031388685.1 Planctomycetota bacterium | reverse complement strand
CCGTCTTGGCGGCTTCGCAGGAACCCGCGCACTCAGCCTTCGCGCCTGTGGCGGGAGTGGCGTCTGAGACGGAGTTCTTTTGCGACGAGCAGGCGGCGACCGTGGCGACGAGGGCGAGACAGACGAGGAAATTCTTCATAGGTAGTCCTTCTTTCCAGAGAGGGGTCGTGGACGACCCTTGGTTGATGCGTTGTCTTGTTAAGGAGGGCCGCCGCATTGGGACGACGGCCTTGCCAACGGTCCACGAATCGGTTCGCGGACTGACATAGATTAGGCATCATGCTCGATTGCACGAGTCAATTTTCGGTAATATGGCCCGATGACCCGCGACTCGGATGGCCGTAAGCCGTTGCCTGAGATCGACTTGCATCGACTCACGTGGAGCGAAGCCGGCCGGGCTCTCAGGCGTGCTCTGCATGCGGCTCGGGTGCGCGGAGAAGCCGGCCTGGTGGCCATCACGGGCCTGGGACTGGGCAACGCGACCCAGGAGCCGGTGATGCGCACGCATGTTGAGCACTGGCTGCGGAGCACCGAGGCGAAAAACCTTGGCGTGCTCGGCTTCCGCCGCGTGCATCGCGAAGGAGCACTGGAGATCACGCTGGTGACGCCGCGCGACCGGGACAGGGTCGAGCGCGAGTGGGAAGAAGAAGAGCGCGAACTCGAAGAATGAAGACGGGCCTAGAATCGGCGCGTCCCCCCCCACGCCGAATCGAGGTTCCATGCTCCAACTCCTCTGCGCAATTGTCCCGCTGACGCTTTGCTCCGCACAGCCCGCGGCAATCCAGGCTCCGTACAAGCTCCCGCCGAAGGAAGTCACCGAGCTGCTCGACGCGCCGACGACTCCGAGCGTTCGCCCGAGCCCGGACGCGCAGTGGCTCTTGCTGATCGAACGTCCGGCGCTGCCTTCGATCGCCGATGTCACGCGCCCGTGGATCGGTCTGGGGGGATTGCGCGTCGATCCGAAAGCGCACGCGCTACAGGAGATCGGCTTCGATTCCGCGCTGACGCTGCAGAGCTCGACGGCAAGATCTCCAAGAAGATCGAGCTTCCGGCGAACGCGCGCATCCAGGGCAGCGGTTGGTCGCACACCAGCCGCTCGCTGTGGATCGCATTGCGCGTCGACGACGGGGTCGAGCTGTGGGCCTGCGACGTGCAAGGCGCGAAGCCCAAACGCGTCGCGAGTCACGTCAACACGGTTTTCGGTTCGCCAACCTGGCTGCCTGACGGTGAACGGATCCTCGTGCGCCTTGTGCCTGATTCCGCGCGCACATTGCCTGCGGAATCGAGCGTTCCGAACGGGCCGACGAGCATGGAATCGAAGGGCAAGAAATCGCCCGTGCGCACCTATCAGGACCTGCTCAAGAACGAGAACGACGCGCGCCTGCTCGAACATTTCGCGTTGGCGCAACTTGCGGTCGTCGATCCGCGCGACAACTCGAGCAAGCCCGTCGGCCAGCCGCAAAAAATCCTCGAGGCCGACTGGTCCCCGGACGGTCTGCACCTCCTGGTGAGAATCCTGGAGCGGCCGTTTTCCTATGTGCTTCCGCTCGACATGTTTCCCAAGCGTCTCGAGATCTGGAATGCGGCGGGTCTCCTGGAACACATCTTCGCGCAACTGCCCCTCGAAGACTCGATTCCGATCGACGGCGTCTCGAAAGGCCCGCGCAACGTGGGTTGGGCGCCTTTCGGCGGCGCGACGTTGGTCTGGGTCGAAGCTTTGGACGGCGGCGACCCCAAGACCAAGGTGGAGCACCGCGATCGTTGGATGAAGCGCGCGTTCCCGTTCAGCACGGATGCGGTCGAGCTGCTGCGCACGGAACACCGCGCGCGCGGCCTGCAATGGCTGCCCTCTCCTGACCTGGTGATCGCCAGCGAGTACGACCGAGATCGACGGTGGCAGCGCGCGACGTTGCACGATGTCGGACAGCTCGCGAATCCTGATGTCATTCTCGAGGACCGCCGCGTCAACGATCGCTACGGCAACCCTGGGCAGATCATGACCGAGGTTCGCGCGAACGGAACGCGCGTGGTGCGCAGGCAGGGCAACTGGATCTTTCGCGCAGGCGAGGGCGACACGCCGGAGGGCGCGAAGCCCTTTTTCGCGCGCCAAAATCTTGCAACGTTGGCCAGCAATCGACTGTGGACCGCGGCCGACAACAGCTACGAGTCCGTGGTCGCTATCGAAAGCCTCTCGGCCACCGGCATTCCGCGCTTGATCACGCGCCGCGAGACTTCGACCGAGCCGCCGAATCTGCGCCTGCAGGACCTAGAGACGCGCAAGACCACATCGTTGACCAACTTCCCTGATCCGCAGCCCTCGATCCGCAGCATCAAGAAGCAACTGGTCACCTACAAGCGCGCCGACGGTGTCGACTTGTCCGCGACGATCTACACGCCGGCCGACTACGAGCCGGGCACACGCCTGCCGCTGGTCGTCTGGGCCTATCCGCTGGAATTCAACGACGCGGCCACAGCGGGCCAGGTCTCCGGGTCGCAGCATCGCTTCACGCAGATTCGCGGGCTCTCGCAGCTGACGTTCCTGACGCAAGGTTACGCGGTCATGGACAACGCGACGATGCCGATCGTCGGCGACCCTGAAACGATGAACAATACTTTCATCGAACAGATCACTGCCGCCGCGAAGGCCGCGATCGACAAGGCCGCGGAACTCGGCATCGGCGATCCTGCGCGCGTCGGCGTCGGTGGTCACAGCTACGGCGCGTTCATGACGGCAAATCTGTTGGCGCACACCGATCTTTTCCGTGCCGGCTGCGCGCGCAGCGGCGCGTACAACCGCTCGCTGACACCGTTTGGATTCCAATCCGAGCGGCGCACTTTTTGGGAAGCGCCGGAGACCTATGCAGCCGTCTCGCCGTTTTTCCATGCAGACAAGATCAACGAACCGCTCTTGATGATCCACGGCGAGAAGGACGCGAATCCCGGTACGTTCCCGATCCAATCCGAGCGCCTTTTTCAGGCGATCTCAGGGCTTGGCGGAACTGTGCGACTGGTCGTGCTGCCGGGTGAAAGCCACGGTTACGCGGCGCGCGAATCGGTGCTCGACACGCAAGCCGAGATGATCGCCTGGTTCGATCGCTACGTGAAAGGCGCGGCGGCGATCGAGGCTTCGTCCACGACTCCCGCGGGCGCAAAGCGCTGAGCGCTCAAGGTTGCGCGAGCGACAATTCCAAGTGCGGCAGCTCGCTGCGCTCCACGATCGTGCGCGCGGCGAGTTCAGGATTCTGTGGCGCACGCCACTCGATAGCGAATCGCGTGGTCGACTGGGGCAATCGAACGGAGTCGATGCAACGGCCATCCGGGCCGGTCACACCTTCGTAGAGCGACGAGTGCTTGCTTGAAGAACTCCCGATGCCGGCGAGAGTTTTTCGCTGCGCGTCGAGAATCCGAATCGGAACGCCGGCCGCGGGAGTTCCGTCGGACGCGCGCACGAGCACATTCAGCGCAACCCGACTCGTGCTGTCGGCCAGTGCCGTCTCGTTCACGACCGGCGCGTGCATGCGCTCCAACTCGCGCAGCGGATTCTCGGCATCCCAGCTCGGATTAGGGCAGGCCATGACGCCGACGATGAGCAGCAGCGAGGTGGCAAGCAGGGTCTGAGTCGCGGTAAACTTGGGAGCTTTCATGGAGTCGAGCAGGGTCCGCCGTCCCTTCTCGACCACGCCCAGCGCAGGGGTTGAGCCCGCCCGCCCCATCGGATCCCGGCCTGCTCGGCTACGGCACGGAATGCTGCCGATCGAACGACTCCTGCGCGCTGCGTAACGGTACCAGGCTCGACTTTGACATTCGGCGAGCAACGGCTGCGCTGCTGACGCGTGTCTGGCGCGACTGAGGCCAAAGTCGTACCTGGTACCGTATCCCGTATCTCTACGGCGCGGAGTGCTAGCGGTCGAATGATTCCTGCACGCTGCGGCCGCGGTAGAGCAGGTGCAGGACGGGCGATGTCGCGAAGGTCGTGATCAGCGCCATGATCACGAGCATCGCGAAGAGCGCGGGCGAGATCACGTGCAAATCGAGACCGAGATTGAGCACGACGAGCTCCATGAGCCCGCGCGTGTTCATCAAGATTCCGATCGTCGCCGAATCGCGCGGCGGAAGCCCTGCGACACGCGCGGCAACATAGCTGCCGCCGAACTTGCCGATGGTCGCGACGAGCACGATCAAACCGCAGGCGAACCACGCTTCGGCACCGCTCACCAGCCCGATCTGCATGCGCAAACCGGTGTAGGCGAAGAACACCGGCAGGAAGAGCACGACCACCGCGTCGTTCAAGCGCACGGTCAAGTCGCGAGCGAGCGGCGAATCGTGCGGAATCAATGCGCCGAACACGAAAGCGCCGAACAGGGCGTGAATGCCGATCGCTTCGGTGGCCAACGCAGAAGCCAAGAAGCCGATGAACACCAGGGCCAAAGTCACCTGCGAGATGTGCCCGTCGGCCCTGCGGTTGAGGGCCCAGCGCCGGATCAGCGGACGCGCGAGGAAGAACATGACAGCCACGAACAGCAGCGTGAACAGCGTAGTGGTCAGCGCGTCGCTCGGACTCGAGCGTGCGACACTGACTACGAGCGCCAGCAGACACCACGCTGTCACGTCGTTGATCGCCGCGCACGTCAGCGCGACAATTCCAAGCCGCGTCTTGCTCAGATTGCGATCGGTCAGAATGCGCGCGAGCACGGGAAAGGCCGTGACCGACATCGAGATGCCCATGAACAGGGCGAAGACGAAGAAGGGCACGTCGCTCGTGGAAAACCGCGGATAGACGTACAACGCGAGCACGCAGCCGAGCACGAACGGGACCACGATGCTCGCCTGTGAAATCGCGATCGCGGCCTGTGGGCGCTTGCGGATGCCGCTGGTGTCGAGCTCGAGGCCGACCAGGAACATGAACAGCACGACGCCAAGCTGCGCGAAGACCTCGATCTGCGGGCGAATACCGATCGGCAACAGGTACTGCGAAAACTCCGGCGCGAACCGGCCTAGCAACGACGGCCCGATCAGGATGCCTGCGAACATCTCGCCGATGACGGCCGGCTGCTCGATCTTCTTGAAGAGCGCTCCGAGCAGGCGCGACGCGAGCAGGATCGCGATCAAAGCCATCAGCACGTGCAGGAACCCACCTCCGCCGATCTGTTCCTCCTGCTGACCGAAAAGCGGTGCTCCGCTAGGCGGGGCTGGCGCATTGAGATCCATCCCCGCCGAGCGAATGACCCACAAGGCCCCCGCCGCTCCGGCCAGTAGGGCGGCATAGCCAAACAGACTCGGGAGGGCGCGGCGGGACATTTTGGGGGCGGATCGTAGCGAGGGAACAGCTCTGGAAGGCACCCAGGGGCGTCCCTGGGCCCGCAATCATCGGCAGCCTGGGGCGACTGGACCTCATTCCTTTATATGGATGCCCGCTGAATCCCTAGCTTCAGTCCGGCTACCCCCTTGCCGAAAGTCGATCCATCAACGAATCTGGATACCATGATCGGTCTAATAACCACCTCGCGCCTGCTCAAGGCCCTCGCGGACGACACGCGCCTGCGGATTCTGCATCTGCTCTCCCAGGAGGAGCTCACGGGCTCGGACCTGATGGAGATCCTCAACGTCGGGCAGTCGCGGGTCTCGACCCACCTGAACCTGCTCAAGGAAGTCGGGCTGGTCAACGACCGAAAGGAAGGTCGGCGCACGTTCTTCAGCCTCGGCTCGGGTCCGGCTGCCGGACTGTGGCACGAGGTCCTTACTGCGAACGAAGACAGCCCCGAGTTCGTCGCCGACATCGCCGGACTCGTCACCTTGCGTGAGCGTCGCCGCGGCGATCAGCGCGCCTACTTCGACCGCGTGGCGGCGAGCTTCGGCGAACAGCTCTTGCCCGGCCGCACCTGGGAGGGATTGGCGCGCTCGCTCTTGCTGCTCGCGCCGCGCGCGCGCTATGCGGACCTCGGCATCGGCGACGGACTGCTGACGCTGATGCTCGCCGAAGTCGCGAGCTCGGTGACCGCCGTCGACCTTTCCCCGCAAATGCTGGCGCAGCTCGACGCGCGCGCGAAGGCCAAGGGCATCAAGAACATCGTCAGCGTCGAAGGCAACATCGATTCGCTGCCCCTGCCCGAGGCATCGCACGACATCGTCGTGATGAGCCAGGCTTTGCATCACGCGAATGAGCCGCTGGCCGCCTTGAAAGAAGCCGCGCGCATCCTCGTGCCCGGCGGTCGGCTGCTCGTGATCGACTTGCTCGCCCACCAGGAAGATTGGGTGCGCGAGAAACTGGGCCATGTACACCTCGGTTTCACCGAAAGCGTGCTGGCGAATCTGCTTTCCGCCGCGGGGCTGCGCAACGTGCAGGTCTCGCGCTCGGCGCGCGATCCGCAGCCGCCGAATTTCATGTCGCTCACCGCAACGGCGCAGAAGTAACGGGAACGTCGACACGATGAGTTCCAGTTTTCGTTCAGCGCTGAAAGAGCGCGTCTTGATCCTCGACGGGGCCATGGGCACGCAGCTTCACGCGGCCGATCTCGATCTCGCGACCGATTATCTCGGCCTCGAGAATTGCATGGAGTTGATCGCGGCCACGCGGCCGGACGTGCTGCGAAAAATCCACGACGCCTACTTCGCGGCGGGCGCGGACGTGGTCGAGACCAACACGTTTGGCGCCAATCCCTTGGTGCTCGGCGAGTTCGGTATCGCGGAGCGCGCGCACGAACTGAATGTGAAGGCGGCGCGTGTGGCACGCGAATCGGCGCTGGCTCATTCCACGGCCGCGCGGCCGCGTTGGGTGCTGGGCTCGATGGGACCGGGCACGAAGCTCGCGACCCTCGGGCACGCGAGTTACGACACGTTGAAGGATTCCTACCTCGTCCAGGCCCGCGGCCTGATCGAAGGCGGCGTCGACGGCGTCTTGATCGAGACCTGCCAGGATCCGCTGCAGATCAAGGCCGCACTCAACGCGGTGATTCAGGCGCGCGCGGAAGCCAAGGCGGACATCTCGATCGTCGTCAGCGTCACGATGGAAGTCACGGGCACGATGCTCGTCGGCACGGAAATGGCGGCGGCGATCGCGCTGATCGATCCGTATCCGATCGACATGCTCGGCATCAACTGCGCCACGGGACCGCGCGAGATGGGCGAGCACGTGCGCCTGCTCGGCCAATCGTCGCGCCGACCGGTCGCGGTCTTTCCCAACGCGGGGCTGCCGCAACTCGTCGATGGCCGCACGCACTATCCGCTGACGCCCCACGAACTGGCCGACTGGCTGCAGCGCTTCGTCGAAGAGGACGGAGTCGGCATGGTCGGCGGCTGTTGCGGAACGACGCCCGAGCACATTGCAGCCGTCGCGAAACGCATCGGCACGCGCAAACCCAAGCCGCGCCAGACGGCGCTCGCTCCGTCTGTGACGAGCATTTACGCCGCCGTGCCGTTGCTGCAGGACAATTCCGTCCTGTTCATCGGCGAGCGCTCGAATGCGAACGGGTCGAAAGCTTTCAAGGAACATCTGCTGGCCGGAAACGTCGACGCGATGGTCGAAATGGGCCGCGAGCAGGTGCGCGACGGCAGTCATGTGCTCGATCTGTGCTGCGCTTACGTCGGCCGCGACGAAGCGCGCGACATGAACGAGTTGGTGCGCCGCTACCGCACCGAAGTGCCCGTGCCGCTGATGATCGATTCGACCGAGGCGCCGGTGCTGGCCGAAGCACTGCGCCAGTGCGGCGGGCGCTGCATCGTCAATTCGATCAACCTCGAGGACGGCCTGGAGCGCTGCGAGAAGGTCCTGCCGCTGGTCAAGGAATTCGGAGCAGCGGTGATCTGCTTGACGATCGACGAACGCGGCATGGCCAAGACCGCCGACGAGAAGCTGGCCATCGCGCGGCGCATCCACGACATCTGCGTGCACGACTTTGGTTTGCGCTCGGAAGACCTGCTCTTCGACGTCCTGACCTTCACGATCTGCACCGGCAACGACGACGATCGCAGGCTCGGGCTCGAGACGCTCGAGGGCATGCGCAAGGTCAAGGCGGAATTGCCGGGCGTCGGTTTGTTGCTCGGACTCTCGAACATTTCGTTCGGGCTCAATCCGGCGGCGCGTCACGTGCTCAACTCCGTGTTCCTGCACCACGCGCAGGAAGCCGGCCTGACCGCTGCGATCTTGCACTCGGCGCGCATCACGCCGCTGCACCACATCGATCCGGATGCGCGGCGCATCGCCGAGGATCTGATCTTCGATCGGCGCAGCGAAGGTTACGACCCGCTGCAGGCGTACTTGAAACTGTTCGAGGGTGTGGGCGTGTCCGCGAAGAAAGTACGCGAGGTTCCCGCCGACATCTGGGAGCGCCTGCGCTGGCGCATCGTCGAAGGCGAGCGCAAGGGACTCGAGGCCGATCTCGACCTGGCGCTGGCCAAGAAGAAACCACTCGAGATCATCAACGTCGATCTCCTGGCCGGCATGGCAACCGTCGGCGATCTTTTCGGTCGCGGCGAAATGCAGCTTCCGTTCGTGCTGCAATCCGCCGAGACGATGAAGGCCGCGGTGCGGCATCTCGAACCTCTGATGGAGCGCACGTCGGGTTCTTCGCGCGGCAAATTGGTACTCGCCACCGTGCGCGGCGACGTGCACGACATCGG
>JANMRV010000497.1:0-1215 GCA_031388685.1 Planctomycetota bacterium | reverse complement strand
CCTGCTGGTCGTCGACAAGCCCGCGGGCCTGTTGACGGTCGGCGGACCAGGCGACGCCGCGTCGCTCGAGACTCGACTCCTGGAGCAGGGCATCGCGGCGTCCGCCGTGCACCGTCTCGACCGCGATGTCTCAGGTTGCGTGCTGTGCGCCCGTGACCCAGAGATGCAGGCGCAACTCGAGGACCTGTTCCGCGAACGCGCGCTGAAGAAGACCTATTGGGCCCTGGCGGTCGGCCACGTCGAACCCGCGCGCGGCGAGTGGAAGTATCCGTTGCTCGAGGAGCGCGGCATGGCGCGCGTCTCGGCCAAGGGCCGGCCTTCGGTGACGCGCTACACCAGCCTGGCCCGTCATCCCTTGTGCAGCGAACTCGAGATCGACCTCGTGACCGGCCGCTACAATCAGATCCGCGTGCATGCCGCGCACAGCGGTCATGCGCTCGCCGGGGAGCGCAAGTACGCGCGCGGAAAAGAGGATCCGCTGCGCGCGCCGCGCCTTGCGCTGCACGCCTGGCGGCTGGAATTCCAGCACCCGGTGAGCGGGCAAGCGATCCGCGCCGTGGCTGAATTGCCCGCGGATCTCGAGCGCCTGCGCACGGCGGCCGCCGGCCTTCAGCGCGCCAAAAAGCCGCCCTTCGCGAGTCCCGGCTCGTAGTCGCGCACGACTTTTGGATCGGGCACGCACAACTCCTCGCGCTTGCCCTCGTAATCCAACTGCGACAGCAGATGCCGGATGACCTCGAGCCGCGCGACTTTTTTCCCGTCCGCGCGCACCACGGTCCAGGGCGTTCTCGGAGTGTGAGTGCGCTCGAGCATTTCGTCGCGGGCCTTCGTGTAGTCGTCGAAGTGCTCCAACGCCACGGCGTCGATCGGAGAAATCTTCCACTGCTTGAGCGGATCACGGCGCCGAGCTTCGAGGCGCTCTTCCTGCTCCTTGCGCGAAATGTCCAGGTAGTACTTGACCAGCACGATTCCCGATTCGACCAGCAACTTTTCGAAGCTCGGCACCGCGACGAAGAAGCGCTCGACCTCCTTCTTCTTCGAGAAACCCATCACGCGCTCGACGCCCGCGCGGTTGTACCAGCTGCGGTTGAAGAGCACGAATTCATCGGCCGCGGGCAGGTGCGCGACGTAGCGCTGGAAGTACCAGCTCGAACGATCGCGGTCGTCGGGCTTGCCCAGGGCGACCACGCGCGTCTCGCGCGGCGACATGTGCTC
>JANMRV010000459.1:0-9100 GCA_031388685.1 Planctomycetota bacterium | reverse complement strand
AAGCCGCCGCGCGAACATCGACGGACTTGCCGTCCTTCGAGGTCACGCTCCAGGCCGATCCATCCGTGCCCTCGACGTACGCGGCACCCTCGCTCGTCGGCTGCGGGCCGTGCACGGTCGTGTACACCGCGCCGTCGAAATGCACGCCACCCTTCCAGGCCTTGTAGAGGTTGCAGCCGCTCGCGTCGTACGCAACCCACATCTCGTTGGACAGCGCCAGGGTCAGCATGCGCGCACGCTGATCGAGCACCGAACGAAATACCCAGGGATCGCGCGGCCGCTGCGGCGGTGTTTGAACCGGCGCAGCGATCAGGCACAGCGAAATGGCCAAGAGACAGCGCATGATTTCGTTCCGCTCAGGCTGACTTCGCCACGCGCGGGGAGGAGCGCGCCGGATAGAAAAGCAAGAGTAGCGCAAGGCAGACCAGCGACGCGTACATCGGCGCCGAGAACAGTTTGCGATAGTCCATCGCGCCCGACGCGTTGGCCCACTTGGCCACCACGCTGGTGGCGACCCAGCTGCCGACGATGATGCCCACTCCGATGATCACCAGATTGAACAGGTTCTGCGCGCTCGCGCGCACGTCGGCGCTGGTCTCTTCGTCGACGACCATGAAGGCCACGAAAATGAAGCAGCCGAAACACAGTCCATGCAGCGCGACGCCGATCAGGACGAGCAGCTGCGAGTCGGCATAGGCGAAGATCGCCATGCGCAGGGCGTAGGCCGCGATCCCCGTGGCCAGCAGCGACTTGCGCGAGGCCTTTTTCGCGACGAGCGGGATCACGCCGAGCACGGCGAGCTCCGACATCTGCCCGATCGTCATCAGGCCCCCACCACCGACGCCGAAGATCTTGTTGATAGCGTTGGCGGTGTCACGGCCGTACTTCGACAGGAAGTCGGCGGTGAACACGAAGTAGAACTGGTGGATGCAGCTGATCGGCACCGCGAGCAGGAACAGCGTGATCAGTGGCTGGCGTTTCACTTCCGTGAGGGCTTCGCCGATCGCGCTGGAGTGCTTCGCATTTTTCGCGGGCGGGGTGTGCGGCAGCGTGAAGCAGTACACGCCCATCGGTATGCCGAGCAAAGCGCTCAGGCGGAAGGCGTCCGCGCGGCCTGCATTTTGAGCGGCCTCGACGAGTTCCGCCGACGCCGGCGTGTGCTGGAACAACAACCACTGTCCCACGGCAATTCCGGCGACGATCCAGCCCAACGTGCCCCACAAACGCACCTTGCCGAAATCACGGTCGCGGTCGGCCAGATGGTGGAAGGAAAGCGAGTTGGTCAGCGCAAGCGTCGGCGCGTAGACCATTCCATACAACGCCGAAAGGATCAGAAACGTCTGGTAGTCGTCGACTCCGGCGAGGGTCCAGACCAGTCCCGCACCGATCAGGTGACTGATCCCGAGGAACTTCTCGGTCGCGAAGTAACGGTCCGCGACCTGGCCGGCGACGAACGGCCCGATCACCGCTCCGGCCGCGCCGGCGGCCAGCACGAAGCCGCATTGCTCGAGCGTGAAATGGCGGTGGCCGAGCAGGAACGGATAGAGGATCGGCAGCCACGCTCCCCAGATCGCGTACTGCAGGAACATCATCACCGAGAGTCGCAACTTGAGAGCCGCATGCGGGGCTCGCACGGGGACGTTCGCGGGCATCGTCATGGGCTAGTTCTTGGGCTGAATGGGTTGGCCTGGACTGCGCGGCGCGCGGATCACTTTTCGAAGGCCGAGTCGAACGCGCGCGCGGACGACTTGAAGTCCAGGGCGCGCACGAAATCGACGGCTTCCTCGGCGCCGTGTTCGCGATCCATGGCGCCGTCCTCCCACTCGACGGTCAGCGGGCCGTTGTACTGCGAGCGATTCAACTGGCGAATGATCGCTTCGAAATCGACGCGGCCGCGGCCCGGCGAGCGAAAGTCCCAAAAACGTCCTTCGCTGCCGAAGTCGCTGTGCCCGCCGAAGACTCCTGCGGCCGTCGGGGTGTCCGACCACCACACGTCTTTCACGTGCACGTTCCAAATGCGCGCCGAGAACTCGCGCAGGAAAGCGACGTAGTCCACGCCCTGATAGCCGAAGTGCGACGGATCGAAATTGAAACCGAACGCCGCGTGATCCTTCAGCGCGGCGAGCGCGCGGCGCGTCGAGACGATGTCGAAGGCGATCTCGGTCGGGTGCACCTCGAGCGCGAAGGAAACGCCCTGTTTCTCGAACACGTCGAGGATCGGTCCCCAGCGCTTGGCGAAGTCCGCGTAACCGCGCTCGATCGAACCCGGGCGATTGGGCGGGAAGGAATACAGGAGCGGCCAGATGCTCGAACCCGTGAAACCTGTGACCACGGTCTTGCCCGTGGCGGCGAGCCGCGCCTTGACCTCCTTGGGCGCCGCATCGAAGAAGCGCCGCGTGGCCTTGGCCGTGTCCTTCATCTCCGCCGCGGCGCGCTTGCGCACGCCCTCGGGATCGCCGTCGCCCCAGATGGCGGGTGAGAGGATCGCCTTGTGGCGCTCGTCGATCAGATCGCAGACCGCCTGGCCAACGAGGTGGTTGGCGATGGCGAACGAGGCAAGGTTGTAGCTCGCGAGCAGGTCCCAATGGCGCTTGGCGTAGTTCTTGTCGCTCAAGCAGGCCTGCACGTCGAAGTGATCGCCCCAACAAGCCAGCTCGAGTCCGTCGTAGCCGAACGCGCGCGCCTTCTGGCACAGCTCTTCGAGCTTGAGATCGGCCCATTGGCCCGTGAACAAACAAACCGGTCGCGTCATGGTGTCGCCTGTCTTCTAGGAAATGGTTTCAGCGGACGTTCTTCAATTCGATCGCCGTGCGTTCGCGCGCGCTGATCAGAGCGGCCTCGAGCACACGCTGGGTTTCGTAGGCATCGGCGAAATCGGGCAACGGCACGATCGGCTTTTCGCCCGACAGTACGCGCGCGATGTCGGCGGCTTGATTGACGAAGCCGTGCTCGTAGCCGAGCACGTGCCCCTCGGGCCACCAATTGCCCGCGTAGGGATGTTCTCCGCCAGACGTGCACTGGATCGACTTCCAACCCTGCAGGCGCCGGTCTTCCGTGGCGTCATAGATCTCGAGCACGTTCATCATCTCGAACGAAAAGCGCAGCGAGCCGCGCTCGGCGTTGATCTCGATGTGGTTGTCGTTGAAGTGGCCTGGAGCGAGGCGCGTCGCTTCGAAGGATGCCGTGGCTCCGTTGTTGAAACTGGCCAGGAACGCGACGCTGTCGTCGACGTCGCTCTTCGCCTTGCGCTTCGTGCCGGGAACAGCGCGCTCGGTGATGAAGGTGCGCGCGACAGCCCCATGGATCTCGCGGATCTCGTCGGCGCACAGGAAGCGCGCGAGGTCGACGATGTGCGCATTCAAGTCGCCATGGGCGCCCGAGCCGGCGATCTTCTTCTGGAAACGCCAGGACATCGGCGTATTCGCTCCGCCCCAGCCCTGCAGGTAGTGCGCGCGCACGTGCACGATTTTTCCGAAGCGCTTTTCGCGCAGCAGTTGCCAGGCGAGCGCGATAGCCGGCGCGCGGCGATAGTTGAACCAGACAAAGGTCTTGACCGACTTTCCAGCGCTCTTCGCCGCGTCGCGCATCGCGCGCGCGTCGTCGAGCGTGCCCGCCAGCGGCTTTTCGCAGGCGACGTGTTTTTTGGCGGCGAGCATCGCCAGGCTCTGCTCAGCGTGCAGATCGTTGGGCGTGCCGATGTCGACGAGGTCGATGTTCGGATCGCGTCCGAGTTCGCGCCAGTCGTCCGTGCACTTCTGCCAGCCGAAACGGCGCGCGAACGGCGCCAGCGATTCGACGTCGCGCGCGGCGATCGTCGACAGCTCGATCGGCCGCCGCAGATCGAAGAAGCGGCCGGCCTGGGACCAAGCGTTCGAATGGGCCCGGCCCATGAACTTCTGCCCGATCAACCCGATGCACAACGGTCTCGTGGGGGCTTGCTTGGCTTTCATCGCGGCGGGGACGTCGAATGGAGGAGGCGCGCCGCTTCCGCTGGGCGTGTGGGTACCAGCGGCCAACGTCACGGGGGTGCAGCGTTGTAACGCAAGTGCACGTGGCCGTCGAAGGTCGATCCGAGTGGGTGCCTGTTCCCACAGCTGGGCCCAATCGACGCGCTGGCCGGGACGCCCGGAGTGTTTGCCCCAGGCTGCCGGGCGAATCCGCCCCCCCGCGCGGTGAATTCTCGGATGCGTGTCGGGTTCGACTCTGCGCAGGGCTCGTCCTGCGTCCTTCCCCGGGCCCCGACATCCATGACCATTCAAACTTGTTCCGTGCGCCTGGCCAGCTGCGCCGGGATCCTGCTGGCGCTCACTGCGCTGACGCCGGCCCAAACGGGGCCCTCCTCCGTGCTCTATGACTACACCGGCGCAAGCGCCGACCATCTGGGTGGCGCTGTTGCCGAGATTGGCGATGTCGATGGAGACACACGCGCGGACTACGCCGTGGGCGCGGTCGGCGCCAACAATTGGCGCGGGCAGGTTCGTGTCTTTTCCGGTTCCCGGGGAACACTGATCTTCGCGCTCGATGGAATAGCGGCGGGTGATCGTTTCGGCCATTCCATCGCGGCACTGCCTGACCTGAACGGCGATGGCATCGACGACTTTGCCGTCGGCGCCCCGCTGGCGACAGGCGCAACGTTGGGCTGTGGCAAGGTCTACGTCTGCTCAGGTCTCGACGGAACCACGATCTTCGTGCGCGAAGGCGCTGGCGCGCAGGACCACATGGGCTGGAGCGTCGCCTCGCTCGGCGACGTCAACTCCGACGGCGTGGGAGACGTCGCCGGCGGTGCGATCGACGACGACAACTTCGGATCGTCCTCAGGATCCGTGCGCGTTTGGTCGGGAGCGAGCAGTGCGACGCTGTTCAACGTCTACGGTTTCCAGAGCAACCAACTTTTCGGATCTTCGCTGGTCGACGTCGGCGATCGCAACAACGATGGTGTGCCTGATTTCGCCGTCGGAGCACCGTCGAATTCCGGATCCGCGAGCACAGGCTACGTGCGCATCTTCTCCGGCTTCGATCAGTCGGTGCTCGCGACCATCAACGGTCTCAACTCCGGAGACAATTTCGGTTACTCGATTGCTGCCATCGGCGACCTCGACAACGACGGGCGCACGGATCTCGCGATCGGTTCGCCGCAGATTTCGCCTGCCAGCACCGGCCAGGCCGATGTGTACCTGGCAGCGGGCAATTCGTTCTTGTTCCGCGTTTTCGGCACGGGCACCGGCGATCGTTTCGCCACCAGCCTCAGCGCCGCGGGCGACGTGAACCAGGATGGAACGGCGGACTTCGTCGTCGGTGCGCCGCGCGCCGACCTGCCGACAGCCGTGGACTGTGGAAGTCTGACGATCTATTCCGGCAGCAACGGTGCGCAACTGCTTCGGCATTTCGGTGCCGATGTCGGCATGCCGGTCGGCGCCTCGGTCGCCGGTGCGAGCGATGTCAACGAAGATGGCCGGCCGGATATCGTCGCCGGTTCACCGGGCAATCTGGCGGCTGCGTTCGACACGGGCGGAGCGCTAGTGCTCTCGACGCAACCACTGACCTTCTGGGCCACCGACTTCGTGGTCAGCGCCGCTCTGCCGGCAAGCCCGACGCTGACGATCGATCTCGGCAACGGCTACGCGGGCATGAACTACCTCGTGCTAGGTTCGATCACGGGGCTCGCGCCCAAGACACTCGTCGGTGGCGTGATGGTGCCGCTGGCATTGGACCGCTACTTCAGGCACACGATCGCCGCGCCGACGAATGCTCTATTGCAGGGAAGCAGCGGGCAACTCGACCTGAATGGCCAGGCCCAAGTGACTTTCACGCCGTCCGCGGCGCTGCAAAGCCCCGCCTACTACGGGCTGACCTTCTACCACGCAGCCCTGGTCCTCGATGCTCAGGGCCAGCCGCTGATGGCCTCCAATCCCCTGCCGGTGACGCTGGTGCCCTGAGCTTCGCGTCGGGAGAAAAAGCGTGAATGCGGACCTCGGGTACGTCCCGGGGTCCGCATTCATGGATAGCGAACGTCTACGAAATTGGGCTTTGCGCTGCCGGCCTGGATGCAGGAGGATCGACCCTGTTCGACCATGTTCCTGATCCACGCAGTCATCGCCTTCGCACTGTTCGCTCCGCAAAAGCAGGACCGCCCCAAGCGCCCCAAGCCGCCGCCACAGCCGAAGGTGATGCTTGTCGTCTGCACGCCGACGACGATTTCTTGCGCCGGCGGCGCGCCACAGGAGGTGCAAAATCCCATCGCGGCCGCGCTGACCCGCGCCGCGCCCGGTGCGCGCATCGAACTGGGAGCCGGCGACTACCCGGGCATCGGCATCGGATACGACAAGGACGCGGTCTGGAACGCGCGCACCAGCGGTGGAACGCGCAGCGCGCCGATCACCGTGCTCGGCAAGGGCAAGGCGCGCATTTTCGGCGAATCGGACGCGATCACGGTCAGCCAGCAGATCAAGAACGGATTCATCACCTTTCAGAACATCGAGATCACTCCCGGCAGCCGATCGGGAGTGCTTTTTTCGCAGGGTGAGGGCTCGGTGCACGAGGGCTATCGCTTCCTCGACTGCGACATCGTCGGCGCCTGGGATCACCTGACCGACACGGGAGCACACTCCTCGAAGTGGGGCGTCTACGGCCGCGGATTGAAGGACTTCGAATTTCGCGGCGTCGAGCGCCGCGCGCGCATCTGCGATCTGCGCCGCGAACACGGCTTCTATCTCCAGAATCTGCGCGGCGACGTCTTGATCGAAAACGTCGACGTGGCACGCGTCGGCCGCACCTTCATCCAGGTCACGGCACGTGAGAAAGAGGGCCCGCCCGGCGAGGGCACGCTGACGATTCGAAATTGCTCCGCGGAAGACTGCTGCATCGCCGCCGGCGACAACAACAAGGGCGGCAGCGCGTTCACTTTCGCCGGCCGGCACAACGGCACGATCCTCTTGCAGCACAATCGACTGCGCGCCGGTTTCGTCGAAGCGCTGCGCAAACTGACGCGACCCGAATCGCCCTACGGCACGGGCGCGCTCGTAGCCTGGGACGGCGGCGAAGAAGCGCCGACGGCGCACCTGATCCTGGAAGACAACGACTTCGAGATGGCCGCGGGTTGTGGCGACCGCAATCTGGTCGCGATCGGCGCCTGCACGCTCGTCGAGATCCATGGCGCCAATCGTTTCGTCGCCGGGGCCAATCCCGCGGCGCTCGAATTGGAGCCCACGCGCGAGGCGCGGCCGGAGGGGTCGCCGGTCGGCGCGTTGTCGCTCGATCCGGCCACTGTGATCAAGGGGCCGATCCGCTGGCGCGGGAATCGTGTTTCGCTCGAGGAATTGTTGACGCATTTCCCGCGGCCGCCCGAGCCTGCCAAGGGAGAACCCGCACCGGAAAAAACCAAGAAGATCTGAGGATCGGACCAAGAACTGCCCGCGAGGAACTGCCCATGCGCTCCCCCACCCGACACCTGGCCGTCAGCCTGCTCGCGATTCTCGCGGCCGGCTGCCAGTCCACGGCATCTTCCGTCCACGCAACGATCGCAGCCTACGACGACCTCGGCAGCACACACCGCGCGATCCGCACGTCTTCACCGGACGCACAGCGCGCCTTCGATCAGGGCCTGATCCTGATGTGGGGCTTCAATCACGACGAAGCCATCGCGGCGTTCCAGGAAGCTGCGCGGCTCGATCCGAAAAGCGCCATGCCCTGGTGGGGCATCGCGCTCGCCAACGGGCCGCACATCAACAACCCGGCGCTCGACCCTGAGCATGCGCGCGCCGCGTGGGAAGCGCTGCGCGAAGCTCGCGCACGCGCTAACGCCGCGGATCCGCTCGAACGTGAATTGATCGACGCCGTCGGCGCGCGCTATTCCCAGGACTTCAACGCGCCGCGCCCAGCGTTGGATCAAGCCTACGCCGATGCGATGCGCGCGGTCTGGCGCGCCCATCCTTTGGACGCCGATGTCGGCACCTGGTGCGCCGAGGCGCTGATGGACCTGCATCCCTGGGACCTGTGGACCACGGATCAGAAAGAGAAGCCGCACACGCCGGAGATCGTCGCGGTGCTCGAGCGCGTGCTGCAACTCGATCCGGACCACGCCGGCGCGTGCCATCTCTACATCCACGCGCTCGAAGCCTCGCCCTATCCCGAACGCGCTTTTCCTGCCGCACAGCGATTGGCCGCGCGCGTCGCCGGCGCCGGTCACCTGGTGCACATGCCCGCGCACATCGACGCGCGCCTCGGTCGTTGGCACGAGGCCTGCGAAGCCAATCGCCGCGCGATCGCGGCCGACGCGAAACATGCCGCGCGTTTCCCGCGCGCCGGTTTTTATCGCATTTACATGGCGCACAATCAGCATTTCCTGGCCTGGGCCTCGATGATGCTGGGCGACAAGGCCTCGGCGCTGTCCGCGGCGCGCGAGATGGTCGCGGGTGTGCCCCAGGAATTTCTGGAGCAAATGGCTCCCATGGTCGACGGCTACATGCCCGTGGTCGTGCACGTGCAGGTGCGCTTCGGACTTTGGGACGAGATCCTCGCGACCCCGCCTTTCGCGGCCGAACTCAAGATCTCCAACGCCGTGCGGCACCACGCGCGCGGAACGGCGCTGACCGCGCTCGGTCGCGTCGAAGAAGCCGCCGCGCGATTGCGCGACTTCGACGCAGTCGTCGCGACGATCGAAGACACGCGGCCGATCGGGAACAATCCCGCGCTCACGGTGCTGAAGATTCCACGGGCGCTGCTGGCGGGCGAACTGGCCTTCAAGCGCGGAGAAACTGAAGCGGGCCTGACGAGTCTGCGCGAAGCGGTGCGCCTGCAGTCAGAACTCGTCTACGACGAATCCCCCGACTGGATGATGCCCTCGCGCCACACCCTCGGCGCCGCACTGCTCGAGGCCAGTCAGTTCGAAGAAGCCGAATCCGTCTTCCGCGCGGACCTGCTGCAGTATCCGAACAATGGCTGGTCCCTGTTCGGTCTCGAGCGCGCTCTGGCGGGCCTGGGCAAGGCGGCGGATGCGAAACTTGCCGGCGAGCAGTTTGCCGCCGCATGGTCCCACGCCGACGTGAAACTCAGTTCGCCATGTTTCTGCCAGGCGAAGCGCTGAATGCCGACAGAAGATGCA
>JANMRV010000450.1:0-4437 GCA_031388685.1 Planctomycetota bacterium | reverse complement strand
TGGATTACCGGGCACGGTGGGACGTCACTTCTTCGGGGGGGCGGCTGGGAAGACGCACTTGGCGGGTTCGCCGCCGTTCGCGGCCTTGCATTTTTCGCAACTGCATGTGTACTCGCGCTTGTCGGAGCCGGTGTTGCGCGGGTCGCGGTGGATGATCTTGGGGAAAAACTCGCAGAAACAGAACGGCTTGTAGTTCGGGCTCTCCGAGTTGTGGCAGGTCAGACAGGTCTTCTCGTCGACCTTGGTAATGATCTCGCCGGCCGGAATCGTCTGGCGGGCCGGCGCGGCCGCGTCGTCGGCGCCTTCCTCGGCGGAGGCAGCCGCTGCGAAACGCGCTTTCATGTGCTGCTCACCAGGCCCGTGGCAGGACTCACATTGCACGCCACCTTTGATTTCGAAACCCTTCTTGATGTTCTCCGCCGGAACACCGAAGGCCGTGACATGGCACTTCAAGCACTTGTCGCTCTTCTGCGGATCCTCGACGCCGAGTTTCGCGCCCGCAGCCTTCGCTTCAGGTGAAGCCAGGCGCTCGTAGGCCTTGGCGTGCTCCGTCTTCATCCAGGCAGTGTGCTGGCTGCCGGCAGTCTCGGCGTTGTGACAGCTCTTGCACTTCTCGGCGCCGATGTAGTGATTGATCGCCGTGCCCGCGGGCTTCGCGTCTTTCGTTCCCTGCGCCACGACCATGCCGACCACGCCCACGCACATGACCGCGATGGCCAGTGCCCGTACCCCGGTGGAGACCTTGCTTGCCATCGTCCTCATGTCAGTGACCCTTCATGGCTCGCTGGATTACGGAAGAGAACTGCGCTGGGGTGCGGAGCCGTCTGACACCTTGTCAATGATGCTAGTCATGCCCACAAGAGGGCCCATACGCACTCGGGCGAAGGCGGGCCGGGCCAAGTGCGCATGCAGGCCAGGCTGAGAGGGTGGCGGGATGCGCGGGAGATCGGGTCGACAAGCGGACGGTCGAGGATCCGCCCGCGATCACGTCAGCTATTTTCGCGGGCCCAGCGGTAGACATGGCGCTCGATGAATCCCCTATCGCCTTCGCCGCGCACCAGTTTTTGCAGGGAGCAGGCGCGCTCGCCAATCACGTACACGTGGCGCATGCGAACAGGCAGGCCGTTGTCGGTACTGTCGCATTCGGTGACCACGCGAATGCTCCCGTCCGGCTCGACCCTGCGTTCTACAACGGATTCGTCCGCGAACTTTCGACCGTCGGCACTGATCGCGACGACGTCGCTCGTGTCCTCTTGCGGCTCGTCGCTGTAGCCGATCGCGAGATTCCAGGCGCCCGAGGATCGCGTGCGTTGCACGCTCAAGGACGAGCGGATGGCGGTTGTCTCGCCGCTGGTGTAGTCGAGATAGGTCAGCGTTCCGCTCCAAGGTTCGCCAATCAACAGGTCGAGATCTGTCGCCTGCATGCGCGCGACGGGACGCACCGGGATCTGAATTTCGGCCCACTTCTCCGCAGAGCGTTTCTCCGGGCCGTTGTAGTAGAGCGCGCGCGGGCGGCCGGCGATCTCCCACTCGCTCTGAGCGGCGAGCCATTCGAGCAGACGCGCACTCGCCGCTGTGCCGCCCCCATACGAATAGTCGCCGAGCATCCCGAGCGAGAGAACCGTCATCGCCGGCTGATCGACGATTCGCACGTTGCCGTCGCTGCCGAGCTCGCCCAGCGAGGCGTCGCGGTAGAGGAATGACATCGTCCACTCGCCGGGTGCGGACGACGGCCCGGCCAAAGCGGGGTAGTCCATCTCCACGGGCGAGGTCATCGCGATCTCGCGCTTCTGGATGTGGCCGAAGAGCGGCCAGAACGCAAGATTCCTCCCCAAGTCAGGGTTGCCGTTGCCGGAGACTTCAGCTCGGCGCACGGAAGGATAGTGCTTGAGTTCGATCGCACCCGGCGGCGTGGGGTCGGGATAGCCGACCGGCAGCGCGGTGGTGATGCGCGCGGGTCCGGCGGACCACGCGTCGGCACCATCGACACCGACGCCCGGCTCGCGCGCGGACTTGACCGCGAGATCTCCGCCGACGCGGCGGACGCCCGTGAATTCGACGGGGGTGGTACGGTGCATGGGCGTCGCTGAATCGGCAGGTTCCAGAGGTGCCGAACAGGCGGCCAGCAGGGCTGCCGCGATGAAGGTAGTTCGGGCGAAAGGGCAAAGGGGTGCTAGAGGGGGCAGCATGGGAATGTGTCCTTCGCCGCCGCTACCCGGCCGGATTCAGGGGACTTGCCGAAAACCAAGGCCTCCCGCGCTCTCTGCACGGCACGCGAGGCGGCAAGCAGTCTGACTCCGCGCCTCTCCCAAGCCGGTTTCAGGGGACATGAAACCTCGCTCGACTCCGCCGCGAGGGGCACGCACCCCTGCGTGCAAAGCCGCGCTAAGGTACGCAGATGATCAGCGCGATTCTCGCAGCGTCGTTCGCACTCGCCCCTTGCCAGTCCTCGCCGTCGAACGGCGATGAGCAGATCGCGCTGTGGGCCGCGGATCGCGACGCGCGCATGGCATGGTGGCGAGAAGCGCGCTTCGGCATGTTCGTCCACTGGGGTCTCTATTCGCCCGCCGGCGGCATGTGGGAGGGCAAGCGCTTCGAGCAGCACTATGCCGAGTGGATCCAGAACTGGGCGTCGGTGCAAAGCGGCGTGTACGCGCAGGCGCTGAAACCGCTCTTTCAACCCGCGCCCGGATTCGCCGACGCGTGGGCCGAGCTCGCGAAAGATGCAGGCATGCGCTACGCCGTCCTGACTGCGAAGCACCACGAAGGCTTCACGCTCTTCAATTCGAAAGAGCCGTATTCACTGGCGAATCCGATCGCCGGCGGCACGAACATCTCGCCTGTCGGCCGCGACGTAGCGCGCGAGTTCGCGCAGGCGATGCGCGCGCGCGGACTGCGTGTGGGTTTCTACTACTCGCTGCTCGACTGGCAACATCCCGATGCATACGAGATGTCGCTGCCCGGCTATCCCAAGCCGCAGCCGGGCGCCGGCGCGGGTCCGCGCGATCACGCGAAGTACATCGCGTACCTTCGCGGCCATGTGAACGAGCTGCTCTCGAACTACGGCCCGCTCTCGACGATCTGGTTCGACTTCTCCGACGCCGCGCATCAGGGCGAAGCCTGGGGCAGCGCGCAACTCATGGCGGACATGCGCGCGAAGCAGCCCGGGATCCTGGTCAACAATCGCCTTTTCGACGGCCTCGAGAACAAGCAGGGCGACTTTGGAACTCCGGAGAAATACGTGCCGCCTACGGGACTCGCCGGCATGGACTGGGAAGTGAACCACACGCTCAACGAAAGCTACGGCTTCAGCTCCCACGACGCCGGCTGGAAGAGCACGACGACCGTCATCCGGCTCTTGTGCGACATCGTTTCCAAGGGCGGCAATCTCCTGCTCAACATCGGCCCGGATGGCGTGGGTCGCGTGCCCGAGGAAGCGCAGAAGACGCTGCACGGCGTGGGCGCGTGGATGCGCACGAACGCCGAGGCGATCTACGGCACGACGGCGAGTCCCTTCGGCAAGCTCGCCTGGGGATGCGCGACGCAGAAGCCAGGCACGCTCTATCTCATGCTGTTCGACTGGCCCGCGAACGGCGTGCTGCGCGTGCCGCTACGAAACGAGATCAAGTCCGCCGGGATCCTGGGTCTGAAGTCGACTTGCGTGTGCGCACGCGACGCCGCGACGGGCGGATGGATGGTCACACTTGCAAAGCGCGAAGCGCCGGATGCAGCGTGCACCGTCGTCAAGCTGGCGATCGAGGGCAGGCCCGATCCGCTTGCGTTTGCGGTGCTGCCGGCGGCCGACGGATCGCTCCTGCTCACACCGCACGACGCTACGCTCTTTGGCGCTACGTTGCGCATCGAGCAGGTCGGAACGCACGGCGACGTGAAGTACAACGTCGGCTGGTGGTCGAACGCAGCGGACTTTCTTTCCTGGCCGATCGCGGCGGCCGGCGCGGGACGCTACGCAGTCACGGCAACGCTCGCCTGCAAGGACGAATCGGCGGGATCGGTGCTCGCACTCGACGCCGGCGGCGCGCCGATCGAGGCAACCGTTGCGGGCACGGGCGGATGGAACGACTACCGCGAAGTGCAGTTGGGGAGCATCGATCTTGCTGCGGGAATTTCGCGCGTTTCACTGCGCGCGAAATCAAAGCCTGGCGAGGCGGTGGTCAATGTGCGCTCCATTCGGCTCGTGCGAATCGCGAAGTAGTCCGTGGCCGGGCGCGACACCCCCCCCGCCGTGCCCGTCTCGGCGGCCGAATACGCCGAATGGAAGAAGCTGGACAGAGCGCATGGCGTGAAGGTCGCGGCGATGGAAGCATCGCTGAAAGAGAAGCGGGGCGCGGGGGATGCCACGGGGAATGCCGCGGCGGTTGACAAGCTGACCAAGGAACTGGCCGCGTTGAAAAAGGCCGCGCCGGCCGCGCCGATCCT
>JANMRV010000444.1:0-1637 GCA_031388685.1 Planctomycetota bacterium | reverse complement strand
GGTTGCGCCGACGTGCGCGTGCCCGACGACACGACGGCCTTGGAAGTGATCCGTGCCGAGATCGCGAAACTCGCTTCGCCGGCCTGGGATTTCTATCGCCACGGTGGCGACAGCGCGGCGCCGCGCGAGGATTTCCGCGAGCTCGACGGGCTCTTTCCGAGCGATCACCGCATGACCTACACGGCCGAAGAGGTGCTCGCGCGCCTCGTCGATCGCGGTCTGTTCTGGGAACTGATGCCCGAGCGCGGCCGCGAGATGATCGTCGGCATCGGCCGCGTCGGCGGACTGTACATGGGCTTCGTGATCAATCGGCAAGGCCTGATCGACGACGTCGAGCAGCGCGGCGCGAAAAAGCCCGCGGGCATTCTCTACAAACAGGGCATCGCCAAGCTCGCCGCGTTCTCGCGCGCCTGCAACGACGACGGAATCCCGATCGTCTGGCTGCAGGACATCTCCGGTTTCGACATCGGCGTCGAAGCCGAGCGCTTGGGCCTGCTCGGTTACGGCTCGAGCCTGATCTACACCAACAGCACGAACAGCGTGCCGATGTTCACGGTCCTGCTGCGCAAGGCCTCGGGCGCTGGTTATTACGCGATGGCGGGCCTGCCCTACGAGCCGATCGTGCAACTCTCGACGCCGATCACGCGCCAGAGCGTCATGGAAGGCCGCACGCTCGCGATCGCCGCGTTCAACACCAAGCTCGACGACAACTTCGAGATCCTCTCCAAGGATCCGGCGGAACGGGCGGCGATCGAAAACGGCATGCGCGAAACTGAAGCGCGGATCGAAGGCGACATGTCGCCCTACAAGTCCGCCGCGCAGATGGACACCGACGAAATCGTCAAGTTCGGCGAACTGCGGCCGTGGCTGGTCGCGCTCGCTGAAATGGCCTACCAGTCCAGCGGCCACCGACGGATCAAGAATCCGCGCATCTGGTCGCTGCACGATCTTGCGGCCTTGAGCGAAGGCACACCGTGAGCGGACTCGAAGCGCTCGAATTGATCGTCCGCGTCGAGGGCGAGCGCACCTGGTTGTGCTCGCCGGGTGTCGGACTGTTCAGCGGAGCACTCTCCAAGGCAAGCCTTGTTTCGCCAGGCCAGACCGCCGGTGTGCTCGCGACGCTCGATCGGCGCATGCGTCTGGTGGTCCCCGAGGATGTGCGCGGCATGATTCATTCCAAGCCGCCGGATCGGCTGCACGCGCCGGTCCAGTATGGAGAACGACTCTACGAGATTGCCCCCCTGGACGTCGCTCACGTGGACGCGGTACTGCCCGGCGCCGCGCACGCCGATGCCGGCGGCGAATTGGCCTTTCGTTCACCCCAGAGCGGCCGCTTCTACTATCGCAGTGCGCCGGGCGAAGCGGCACTCTGCGAAGTCGGCCGCCCGATCGAAGTCGGCACACCGATCGGTCTGATCGAAGTGATGAAGACCTTCACGCAGGTCATTTATCGCGCAGAACGCGGACTGCCGGCGCGCTCGAAAATAGTGCGCGTCGTGGCCAAGGACGGCGGCGATGTCGAGGAGGGCGCCGTATTGATCGTCGTCGAAGCGCGCTGAGTCGCGACGTTAGACGAGTTCGTCGTCCTGGGAGGAGACGATGAAGAGCACGCAGCCCTTCTCGGTCGATTGCACGCC
>JANMRV010000399.1:0-1061 GCA_031388685.1 Planctomycetota bacterium | reverse complement strand
CTGATCCTCGCCGCGCCCTACTTCAGGCGCGCGCTCTTCGATCACAACTTCTATGAAGTCGTGCCGGCGAGGCTGTATCGCTCCGCGAAGATGCCCGGAGCCGCGCTCGGCAAGCTGATCGACGAGTACGGCATCAAGAGTGTCATCGACATGCGCCTGAGTGGGGGAGAACTCGACGCTTCGGGCGCCGGCGAAGAGCAGACCGCCGCCGCGCACGGCGCCGTGTACCGGCATGTGCCGATGACGAGTTCGCGCGCGAGTCAGCGCGAACGGATCATGCGTTTGCTCGATGCTTTCGATGAACTGACGCCACCGATCCTGGTGCACTGCACAAGCGGCTCCGAGCGTTCGGGCGTGGCTTCGGCGATCTGGCTGATCGAAAAAGAGCAGCGTCCGGTCGCCGAAGCCTCAGAGCAGCTCGCCCTGCACTTTGGATTCAATCAGGTCGAACGCGACTTGCGCACTTTCTTCCAGGGCGAGCCCACGCTGGATCGCGTGATCACGGAATACGCGAAGGCGCGCGCGCAGCAGGAGATCAGTTTTCGCGATTGGGCGCGCGAGTCGCACTTGCTCGATTCGCCAAAGAAGAAATAGCCCCGCGCGGCCGCGATCCTGGCTGGTTCGCACTGGCGAGAGCGGGCGGAGCGCGTCACACTTCGCGCATCATGCAAACGCGACTGACTTTCGTTTTCTCCGCGGCCCTGTTCTTCGCCTGTCAAAGCGAGCCTGCAACACCGGCGCTTGTGGCCGATGCCGAGGGTTTCCGCCCTTTGTTCAACGGCACGGACCTGAGCGGTTGGGTCAACGTCAACTGCGCGCCCGGCACCTGGACCTGGCGCGACGGCATGGTCGTGTGCAGCGGGAAGCCGACCGGTGTGATGCGCACGGAGCGCATGTACCAGGACTTCGAACTCGAAATCGACTGGCGCCACATGCACGCCGGCGGCAACGCCGGGATCTTCGTGATGAGCGATGCGATCACGGCCAAGGGCGAGCCGTTCACGCGCTCGACGGAAGTGCAGGTGCTCGACGGCACGGAGACCGCCAACTACACCAGCCAC
>JANMRV010000383.1:0-4291 GCA_031388685.1 Planctomycetota bacterium | reverse complement strand
CGCTACATCACCTACATCCAATTGCTCGCCGTGCCCGTGGGAGCCGTCGCGGTTTCCTTCGCCTATCCGCTCCTGCGCGACACCTACGGCATTGGCGGCGAGCACGGCCTGTCGAGTCCGATCTCGCAGAAGTGGGTCGGTTTCGCAAAACTGCTCAGTCAGGGTTTTTCCGTGCTGCACCCCAGCGCGCTGATCGCGCTTGGCATCGCCGTCGTGCTCGGCATCTTTTTCACCGTGCTCGAGCAGGATCCCAAGCGCCGAACCTGGGTGCCTTCGCCGACGGGCATCGGCATCGGCATGCTCGTGCCCGCGAGCGCCGTGGCGACGATGCTGATCGGCGCGATCGTGGAATGGGCGGCGCGCCGTCGCGATCCCGCGGGCAGCAATGGCTGGGTCCTGCCGCTGGCCTCGGGCTTCATCGCCGGCGAGGCGCTGATTGCGATCCTGCTTCCGCTGCTGATCGTGCTTGGGCTGCTGCAGGCGCTGTGAGCTTCAGGAATCCGCGCGAAAGGGCAGGTACTCGGGGAACCACATCGCGTCCGACACGCGTTGTTCGAGGCCCTCGAGCAGACTCGCGCTCCCGTAGCCTTCGCGCACTCCACGCCGCACGACCGCGCAGGCGATGGCGTGCGAAATTTCGCGGATGCCCGCGAGCTTGGGGAACAAGGCGCCCTCGGCGAAGTCGGCCGCGGTCGCGCGCTCGGCCAGCGTGCGCGCCGCGTCGAGGAACATCGCGTCGCTGATCCTGGTGAGCTTGCCGACCCAGGCGCCCAGGCCGACGCCGGGGAAGATGAAACTGTTGTTGCACTGGCCGATGCGATAGCGGCGGCCGCCGTGTTCGACGGCGTCGAAGGGGCTGCCGGTGGCGACGAGCGCGCGGCCTTCGCTCCAGCGCAGCGCATCCGCGGGCGAACACTCGGCCTTGGAAGTCGGATTGGAGAGCGGAAAGATCACCGGCCGCGGATTGTGGCGCGCCATCGCGCGCACGCAGGCTTCGTCGAAGAATCCCGGTTGCGCCGAAGTCCCGACCAGGATCGTCGGTCGCGCATTTTCGATCGTCTCGAGCAGGCTGACGTGTTTTTGATCGCGAATTTTCCAATCGCCGAGCAGCGCGCTGTCGCAGGCGAACGAAGCTTTGAATCCCTCGAGGTCCGCGCGGCCGCAATGCACCAAGCCCGAACGATCGACCATCAGCACGCGCCGATGGGCTTCGGCATTGGACATGCCCTCGTCGATCAACGCCGTGACGAAAAGGTGCGCGATGCCCTGGGCCGAAGCGCCGGCTCCGCCGAAGAGCAGCCGCTGATCGCTCAACTTGCCGCCTGCGGCGCGCAGGCTCGCGAGCACGCCGGCGACGGTCACCGCGGCCGTGCCCTGGATGTCGTCGTTGAACGAAGTGATGCGCTCGCGGAAGCGCTCGAGCTGCGTCAGCGCGTTCTCCTTGAAAAAGTCCTCCCACTGCAGCACCGCGCCGGGAAAAACCTGTCCGACCGCGGCGACGAACTCGTCGACGAAGGATTGATACTCGACGCCGCGCACGCGCCGTCTGCGCAGGCCGATGTACATCGGGTCGAGCAGCAATTCCTCGTTGTCCGTGCCGACGTCGAGCATCACCGGAATCGTCGACTCGGGCGGAAGTCCGGCGCACAACGTGTAGAGCGTCAGTTTCCCGATCGGAATGCCCATCCCGCCGATGCCCTGGTCGCCTAGGCCGAGGATGCGCTCGCCGTCGGTGACGACGAGGATCGAGGGCGAACGCACGGGATAGTTGCGCAGCACTTCCGCGATGCGTCCGCGCTGATTCCAGTCGATGAAGATGCCGCGCGCCTGGCGATAGATGTGCGAAAAACGCTGACAGGCCAGGCCGACCGTCGGCGTGTAGAGGATCGGCATCATCTCGTCGAGGTGTTCGAGCGCGAGCCGATAGAAGAGCACTTCGTTGCGATCCTGCAGCGAAGCCAGGTGCACATAGCGCGCCAGCGGCTCTCTGTTCGAGACGTTGTTCTCGTAGGAGCGCGCCAATTGCTCGGCCATCGAGGACACGTTCGGCGGCAAGAGGCCGTTCAAGCCGAGCGCGTCGCGTTCCTCGCGCGGAAAGCCCGTGCCCTTGTTGGTCATCGGATCCAGCAGCAGTTCGCGCCCGCGGCGACTTACCGCCAGGTAGGCCTGGCCCGTTTTCGCGTCGAGTTTTCGTTCTGTGTTCATCGTTCGATCCGCTGATCGGGCCGGGATTCTAGCGCTGCGGGCGGAGCCATTCGGCATCCGAAGTGATTCTCACCGTTTCAGGCGAAACGACGCGGGGCGGCCCATTGGCCGCCCCGCGCTTTCGATCCATTCTGCGCCGCATCAGCGGCGTGCTTTCAGGGTGTGAACTGTGCCGAGATCACGTTCGACAGGTTCGAGCCCTGTGCGCACGGCCCGAACGGATCGCGGTACCAGGACTGGAAGTTCCAGATGAAGCCCGGGAAGATCCAACCCGGCGCGCCGAAGTTCCCGAAGCAGTAGGCGACCAGGCCCGGTCCGTAGCTGAACGATCCTGTCGCGCCGGAGTTCTTCGGAGCGAAGCGGAAGATCTGCGGTGTCAGGCAGAGGATGCCGTCCCTGAACGGAATCCCGCCGCCGATCGTCTTGCTCATCATCATCAGGCCGATGCGGTTCAGCGGCATTTGAGTGGTGGTGAGCACCAGGTTGTCGGCCGAGACGCTCGTGGTTCCAGTCGGCGTCATGATCGCACCGACTCCAGTCGAGTTCTGACAGCCACCCGGGGGGTAGAAGTTCGCGCAGGGAGCGACCGCGGGGGCGGCGCAGAAGCAGAAGGCGCGCGTCAACAGTTCGCACTCGTCGGGGATCCCGTTGGCGTTGATGTCCCAGGAGAACCCGAACGCGATGTCGATCGAGTCATCGACGCCGTTGCCGTTGCAGTCGTTGAGCGGCCCGGCGAGGATGCTCAGAGCGTCGAGATCGTCGGAGACCACGCCGGCGACGGCGCGCATCGTCATCAGGCCCAGGTTTTCCGCGGCGATGTAGATGCCCGGGTTCGGATTCGGGTTGCCGAAGACCGGCGTGGTGAGGATGTCGCCTTCGCAGATCGGGATGCCGAAGATGCTGTCGGGCCGGCCGATCAGGTTCGAGCCGCGGCGCACGCTGAAGAGCAGCATGTCCGTCGCACCGCCCATCCAGTCGTTGGGGACCAGGGAGGGCTGATAGCCGGGCGTGCCGTTCTCGCGCACGATCAGCGCATCGAGGTCATCGAGCACGCCGGTCAGGTTCAGGCCGAGTTGGCCGGCCGACGCGTACACGCCCCAGGGGCCGCTGGGCGTTGCGGTGTAGAGCACGTCGCCACCGAAGACGCCGTGGGCCTGGGCCGAGCCGGTGTTGAAGATGCCGGTCAGCGGATCGACGAAATTGTCGTCGAGCGAGAAGTACGCGCCCGATGCCGGGAAGGGCGATCCCGTCGTGTTCATGGCCAGCGCGTCGAGGTTGTCGCCCGGGTTGGCGGTGGTCGTGGGTTCATTCAGCCCCAGGCCCCGGTAGTTGGCGCCTGAGCCCGAGACCAGGCCGTCACCGTCGACGACCGCAACGTTGCCGGGGAAGGCCGCGGCGAAGGGCGCCAGCGGGCCGACTCCAAGACCGAGGTCGATGAAGATGTCCGCGGCCGAGTCACCGAAGGCGGCTTCGCTCAACACGTCGGGGAAGGCTGCGGAGAAAAGGCCCGTTGCTCGGCGGTCAACCGAGAAGGCGAGGGTGTTGCTCAACGGAGAGCCGGGACCCGTCAGGGACTCGGTGCCGTACGAAAGGGCGTCGACCTCGACGATGCACGGCGTGCCACCGAGGTGACCGACGCAGGGCAGGTGCCCAAAGAGTCCGAGGCCGGGGCCGGGAGCAAACCCGGCATTGATCGCCATGTTCGGGGTCGGGAGCGGGCCGAAGGCCGGTATTCCGCCCACGGGGCTGAGCGTGTCGCCCTCGGTGATCGGAAAGGCGTAATTGGTGCTCGGAATGCCGACGGTCCCGCCCTGCCAATCGACCGAGAAAGTGATTCTCTGCTGGGCGAAGGTGGAGTGGAAATTGGCGGCGAGGAGCGTGACGCCGAAGACGAGTCCGGCACGAAGGGTGGTGTTGCGCGTGATCATTGGGATGAGGGCTTGTTCGAGGCTTTGGTGGGCTGGGTGGGGGAGTCGCCCGTCCGGTTCCGGACGATCCGAGCTCCCAGTCACACCAGAGTGAGGCAAGCCTCGGGCGCGCGACATGAATCTAGAGGTTTTTATAAAACCAGCCTGGGATTAGTGCC
>JANMRV010000347.1:0-4069 GCA_031388685.1 Planctomycetota bacterium | reverse complement strand
CTCGAGTTCTTCGGCCAGTTGCGGCGCCTGGGGGCTGTTGACCCGGACGCGTCGCAGCGTGGGAGCCTGGGCGGAGGCCAGGGCGGCGAGGCACAGGACAGCGGGTGCGATCAGCAAGCAAATGCGGTGGTTCATTGGAGGGGCGTTCTAGGCATGCGGCCGGTCGGAGGGGCTGCTCTGCTCGAAGAGCCGCCAACCTGAATTCTGCCACGCCCACGCGGACCTGCACGGCGCGAACGTGACAAGTGCGTTCCCCCAACGCATCCTGTGTCACAGGGCCCGCCGCAACCCGAACACCCATGTCGAGCCTCCCCCACCGTCATGGATTCCGGCCTGTGCCCAGCCCCGCGGGCAGCACCAGCCCCGAGGAACTGACCGCCGACGAGCTGACCGCTCTCGCGGAACGGCGTCCGGAGGCGCTCGAGCGTTTTTACGACGTCTATTTCACACGGGTCTTCGGCTACGTTTCGCGCCTGGTCAAGGACGAGCACGCCGCCGAAGACCTGACCCAGGACATTTTCATGCACTTGCACCGGGCGCTGTCGAGCTACGACCCGCGGCGCGCCCTGCGGCCGTGGGTGTTCACGATCGCGACGAACAAGGTGCGCGACTACTGGGCCAGCGCCACTTTCCACGATCGGTCCTTGAACTTCGCCGACGACGATGAAGACGGCGAAGGCCGCCCATCACCACGCCGCGAACGCACGAGCGAAGAGCGCGGCCCACGCGCCATCCTGGCCGGCGCGGAACTCGAAACGGCCGTGCGCGAGGCGATCGACCGCTTGCCCGGCCAGCTGCGCCAGACGCTGGTGCTGCGCTACTACGAAGAGCTTGCCTTCGAAGAGATCGCGCGCATCGTCGGTCGCAACGAGGTCGCGGTGCGCAAGCGTTACTCGCGCGCGCTCAGTGAACTGCGCGAACTGCTCGGCGAAGTCCACGACCTCGGGACACCGCAAGGAGGTGCCGGTTGAATTTCGACGACGAGTTGCCGGATGCACAGCCGGATCCGGCGCTGCGCAAGGCGCTCCAGCATTGGCCGCGGCCTGAGGCACGCTCGGATTTCCGCGAGCGCTTGCGCGCGGAGTTCTTGGCCGCCCCGTTCGAAGCCCGCGCGTCGGAAGAAGTCGCAGCGCAGGATCTTGGCCCGGCTCCGCAGGTCGCGCCGCGCTGGGGCGAAGGGCTGCCCGTCCCAGAGATTCTCACGCCCGCGCTTTCCCCCGCCCGCAGGCCCTGGTTCACGCTGGTATCAATCGGCGCAATCGCGGCGGCGGCGCTGTTCCTGTTCAGGTGGCAGTCGCCGACGCGCTGGACCGTCGCAGCCTCGAGCGAGTTCACACTGGCGCGCGTCGACGGCAAGGAGTTTTCGCCGGCCCAAGGTGAGCAGCTGGCTGCAGCGCTCAAACCTGGCAGCGTCGTCGAAGTCGAAGGCGGAGCGCTCGACCTGCTGCTCGACACGCGCGTCGCGCTGAGCCTGGCCGCGGGCAGCACATTGACCTTGGTGGCCGTTCCGGAACCTGAGGTCCTGGCCTCGATCTGGCTCGATCAGCAGCGCGGTAGCCTCGCTGTCGTCACCGGCCCCGGTTTCGTCGACGCCAACCTGCGGATCTTGACCCCCGACGGCGAAGTGCGCGTCGTGGGCACGCGTTTCGCCATCGAGGTGATCGCGGGAATGGGCACCTGCGTGTGCTGCGCCGAGGGCATTGTCTCCGTCTTCGACCGGCCCCTGACCGAGGGCTTGGTGCCCGAAGCAGCGCCCGAACACAAGCTGGCGGGGGGCGAAATGATCTTTGTGTTCAGCGACCATCGGCCCAGGGAAAGTGGTCCGGCGATCGCCGACCATTTGGCGCCGCTTGAATCCCTGCGTCAGGTCTGGGCCGGCGCACGCTGAGGCCTGCTCCAGCGCGGCGGATCGGGTACAACACTGGGCTGTCCACCTGCCCATGATCTCGCTTTCATCCGTCTCCAAGCACTACGGCAACCACTCGATCTTCGAGGCGGCTTCCTTCCAACTCGACCCCGGCGACAAGGTCGGCCTGGTCGGTCCCAACGGGGCCGGCAAGACCACGATGTTCCGGCTGATGATCGGCGAGGACAAACCCGACGACGGCGAGATCAACCTGCCGCGCGACCTGGTGATCGGCTACGTGCGCCAGGATGCGGCTGAGATGGGCGGCCGAACGGTGATCGACGAGGTCGCCCACGGCGCCGGGCGCGTCGGCGAGTTGCACGGCGAACTGGCGCGGCTCGAGCACCTGCTCGCCGATGCCGACGGCACGCACGACATGCAGCGCACGCTCGAGCGTTTCGGCGAAGTGCAGAGCGAGTACCAGGAACTGGGCGGCTACGAACTCGACGCGCGCGTGCGCGAAGTACTCGCCGGGCTTGGTTTCGCGGCCGACCAGATCGACGGCGACGTGGGCGCGCTTTCCGGCGGTTGGAAGATGCGCGTGCAGATGGCCAAGGTGCTGGTCTCGAAGGCCGACGTGCTGCTGCTCGACGAACCGACCAACCACCTCGATCTCGAGTCGATTCTGTGGCTCGAGCAGTACCTGCAGGCCAGCGAAGCTGCGATCCTGATGACCTGTCACGACCGCGATTTCATGAATCGCGTGGTGACGCGCCTGGTGGAACTCGACGCCGGAAAATTGATCACCTACGGCGGCAACTACGACTTCTACGAGCGCGAGCGTCAGATCCGCTCTCGCGAACAGGACGCCGCCTACACGCGTCAGCAAGCGATGCTCGCCAAGGAAGAGCGGTTCATCACACGCTTCGAACGCCATGTCGCCAAGGCCGCGCAGGTGCAGAGCCGGATCAAGAAACTCGACAAGATCGAAAAACTCGAACCGCCCAAGCGGCGCATCGTGCGCCCGTTCGAGATGCGCCCGGCGCCGCGCTCGGGCAACGACGTCGCGACGTTGTCGGGTGTCTCGAAACGCTACGGCCCGCGCACGATCTACGACAGCTTCGACTTCGAGGTCAAGCGCATGGAGCGCTGGTGCGTGCTCGGTGCCAACGGCGCGGGCAAGACCACGCTGCTCAAACTCGTCTGCGGAATCGTCAAGCCGGATTCCGGCGAGGTGCGTCTGGGCGCGAGCCTGAAGCTCGGCTATTTCTCGCAGGCCGCGCTGGAGCAACTCGACCCGAACCTGACGGTCTACGAGCACCTCGACCGCGAATTCCCGACCGCGGCGATCGGCGCCAAGATGAATATCCTCGGCGCCTTCGATTTTTCGGGCGAAGAAACCGAAAAGCGCGTGCGCGTGCTCTCGGGCGGCGAACGCTCGCGCCTGATCCTGGCCCGCATGCTGTTCGATCCGCCGAACTTTTTGGTGCTGGACGAACCGACCAACCACCTCGATCTCTTGACCAAGGAAATGCTGGTCAAGACCTTGTCGGCCTTCGAGGGCACGATGTTGTTCGTCAGCCACGACCGCACGTTCCTGCGCGGGCTTTCGAATCGCGTGCTGGACCTTTCCGGCGGCGCAAACGGCAAGGGGCCGATGTGCTTCGGCGATTCCTACGAGCAATGGGTCGCGCGCTATGGCGACGAAGCCCCGGGCGTGCACCGTTGAGCCGTCGCAGCGAACGCGTCATGCCGCCTGAATCCAGCATGTCGCCGTCCAAGACCGTCGCGAGGATAGGGCGATGACGCTGCTCAGCCTGAGCGGGGTCAAGCGCACGATCGCCGACCGCGTGCTTTTCCAGGATGTCGAGTTGGTGCTCGAGCCCGGCGAGCGCGTGGCGTTGCTGGGCGCGAACGGCTCGGGCAAGTCGACCTTGGTGCGCGTGCTCGCCGGCCTCGAAGAGCCCGAAGCCGGCAATCGCGTGGCGCGCCGCGACTTGCGCATCGGCGTGCTCGATCAAGAACCCGTGCTCGATCTCACGCTCAGCGCTCGCGCGATCGTGCACCAGGGTTTCGTCGGCCGCGAACGCCTGCTCGCCGATCACGATCGCATCCACGCCGAACTGGCCGCGGCCGAAGTGGCGCCGACACGTCTGAGCGCGCTCCTGACGCGCAGCGCGGCGATCGAGGCTGAACTCGAACTGCACGGCGGCCACGATCCCG
>JANMRV010000346.1:0-12205 GCA_031388685.1 Planctomycetota bacterium | reverse complement strand
GTGATCGACATCCTGCTGCGCCGGCGCCAGAACAACCCGATCTTGACCGGCGAGGCCGGAGTGGGGAAGACCGCCGTCGCGGAGGGTTTCGCGCTCGCCATCGCCCAGGGCGACGTGCCGCCGATGCTGACCGGCGTACGCGTGCTGTCCCTGGACCTGTCACTTTTGCAAGCCGGGGCCGGCGTCAAAGGTGAATTCGAGAACCGGCTCAAGAGCGTGATCCAAGAGGTCAAGTCGAGCCCTCAACCGATCATCCTGTTCATCGACGAGGCGCACATGCTGATTGGCGCCGGCGGTTCGGCGGGACAAGGCGACGCGGCGAGCCTGCTCAAACCGGCGCTCGCGCGCGGCGAGCTGCGCACGATCGCGGCTACCACCTGGGCCGAGTACAAGAAGTACTTCGAGCGCGACGCGGCACTCGCGCGTAGGTTTCAGGTCGTCAAGGTCGAGGAGCCCGACGAGGAGACCGCGGTGCAAATCATGCGCGGCCTCGTTGAAGTGCTGGAACGCCACCACAAGGTGCGCGTGCTGGACGAGGCCGTGATCGATTCGGTGCGGCTGTCCAAGCGCTACCTTTCCGGTCGTCAATTGCCCGACAAGTCGGTCAGTCTCCTGGACACGGCCTGCGCGCGCGTGGCACTGTCGCAGAGTTCGACTCCCGCAGCGCTGGAGGACTGCACGCGGCGCATCCGCCAGCTCGAGACAACGCTTGCGATGCTCAAGCGCGAAGAGGCCGCGAGCGGCACGCAGGCGGAGCGCATCGAGAAGTTTGAAAAAGAGAAGCTGGCCGCCGATTCCGAGAACCAGGAGCTAGCGAAGCGTTGGGAGGCAGAGAAGGCACTGGTCGCGCGCATGCGCGAGCTGCGCTCGAAACTGGAAAGCGAGTTCGCGGCACCGGTCGACGGCAAGCCGGCCGCAGCATTGGGCGAGGTCGAGAAGAAGAGCCATCGCGCAGAACTCGACAAGTCTTCGAAGGAACTGCGAGCCTTGCAGGGCGAGCTGCCGTTGATCCATCCCTTCGTGGACGCCCAGGCGGTGGCTGAGGTGCTTGCCAACTGGACCGGCATCCCCGTCGGCAGGATGGTCGCCGATCAGATCAAGTCGGTGCTCACGCTGAAGGAACAGATGATGGAACGCATCGTCGGCCAGGACGCCGCGCTGGCTGCGATCGCCCAGGCGATCCGCACCAGCCGCGCGGGCCTGACCGACCCGGTCAAGCCCATAGGTGTGTTCATGCTGGTCGGCACCAGCGGCGTCGGCAAGACCGAAACGGCGATCACGCTGGCTGAACTGCTCTACGGCGGCGAGCAGAACATGACCACGATCAACATGAGCGAATTCAAGGAGGAGCACAAAGTGTCGCTGCTCATGGGTTCCCCCCCCGGCTACGTGGGCTATGGCGAAGGCGGCGTGTTGACCGAGGCCGTGCGCCGCAAGCCCTACAGCGTCGTGCTGCTCGACGAACTCGAGAAATCCCACCCGGGTGTCCAGGACATCTTCTATCAGGTGTTCGACAAGGGCCGAATGAAAGACGGTGAGGGCCGCGACATCGATTTCCGCAACACGGTGATCCTGATGACAACCAACGCCGGCACCGATACGATCATGTCGTTGTGGGCCGATCAGAGCACGATGCCGGATGCGCAGGGTCTCGGCGAAGCGCTCAAGCCCGAGTTGCTCAAGTTCTTCAAACCCGCCTTCCTCGGACGCTGCACCGTGCTACCCTACTTCCCGCTCTCCGAAAACGTGATGAAGGGCATCATCGCCTTGAAGCTTCGCAAGGTGCAGAAGCGCGTCGCCGAAGCGTACGGTGCGAAGCTGAGCTTCACGCAAGCGCTGGTCGACGCGATCGGTGCGCGCTGTACCGAAGTCGAGACCGGCGCGCGCAACGCCGACCACATCATCTCGCGCACGCTTCTTCCGGAACTCGCCTCGCGTTTCCTCGAGCGCATGTCGCAGGGGCAACCGATCCGCAACGTTGAAGTCAGCGTCGCGCCCGATGGCATATTCGCCTACTCCATATCGGGCGATCAACCGTGACCGCCCACAGTTCCCCGTTCTTGCCACTAGGGTTGACAGGACACGTCGTCCGTGTCGACCTACAAACCCCCTAATTGAAGGATCGCTATGTCAATTTTCATGTGCGTTGCCAATGCTGGTTCGAAGGATCCAGTGATCAAAGGTAGCTCCACCGAAGCCCAGCATGTGGCTTGGATCCCGATCAAATCTTGCGAGTTCCCGGTAGAACGTCCGGGAGTCAACACGCGGCCCGGCAAGGTCACCGACCGTTTGCGCTCTGGGGTGACCTTCCCTGCGATCTCCCTCGGCAAGGAATGCGACGTGGCAAGTCCGGGACTGATGAAGTGGATGGTGGACGGCGAGACCTATGACGTCTTGATCGCCTTCTGCAAAGAAAAGGGTGAACACATTTTTTTGATCACTCTCAGCAACACGTTGTGCACGAAACTTAGCACGAGCTGCAGCGGAGAGGACCAGCCGACCGAGACTCTCAGTCTCGACTTCACGTTTATCTTGATGGAGTACTCGACCTACGACATCAAGGGCAAGACGCCGGCTACGGCGAAGGTCACCTACGACCTCGAGAAGGCCATTTCCGGCAGTGGCACCTAGCCGCCCGCCATTGCGCCCTCATCCACCTTTCCCGACGTGGGCCCGGTAGTTCCCGAACAGGGACCTATCCGGGCTTGCGTGCGGCTCGGTGCTGTCGATCATTGGATGACATTCGGAGAGACTTTGAGATGAACATCTACGTGCTTGTTGACGACATCAAGGGTGTGGCCCAAGCGCCGCATCTGGAAAGTCAGGATTGGGTCATGATGGAGGACTGCACCTTCGGTTTCACCAGCACCTATACCGCTCCAGAGGTCAACGAGGCTGGTGAAGAAACTGCCGCTGAAATTCTGCGTGTCATTGCCAATTCAATCCAGTTGACGCGACTGGCGGACCGTGCAACGCCAGAACTCAACAAATGGATGGTCTCGGGCCAATCCCGCGGGGTCGCGATCGAGTTTTGCATTCGCCCCGACACGCTCTACATGATTCGCCTGGATCTGACCAAGGCGCAATTGCACACCTACAAGGTCGACTCCACGGTCAATCCCGATACGATCATCGAGAAGTACCAACTCGATTTCGAGAGCTTCACGATGGATTATTGGGTGCAGGGAAAGACAAATCGCGATAAAGACTCTGGTCGAGTATTCACCTTTGAGCCGCCGAAATAATTAGCGATGCCTTTATTCATGCAAATCACCAGCTCGAAGGGTGACAAGATCGACGGCGAGGGCGTGTTCAAGAAGCACGAGAATTGGCTCTTGCTGGAATCCTTCTCCTTCGGCAAGGAACCGTCCGATGCGATGGAATCGTCGCCCGCAGTGACGGAGGCCGATCCGACTGCAAAAAAGCAGACCCTAGAGGAGAAAGCGAAAGAGCGCAGAGAGAAGTATTACGGTACGGATGTTATCGTACAGCGGATGTTCGATGTCGCCAGCCCATACCTGATGGCGTGGCTCTTCGACAAAAATGCACGCAAAGTGGAATTCGACCTCTGCACCGAGAAGGGAGAAAGCGTGTTCAACCTGAAATTGGAATTGGCGAGACTCACCAAATACTCCGCATCCTCTCAGAAGCCTGAGGGAACACCGGAGACCCTCACGATCTCCTGGGAAAAATTCGAGATCACGACCTCGGAAATGGGTGCGGACGGAAAAGCCAGGACCTGACACCCGTGGGCAATTTCAAGTATGAGCGCCCGAAGCCGCAGGCCCGCGATGCGAGCATCGTGTCCGCGTTGGCGGGTTCGAAACCCTTCGGGACTCAGGCGTTCGACGTTGCAGCCCTGGCGGCGCAATCCTCAGACGTCGCGGATTCGGTCAACTCGCCGTCCAAGGCTCCGCAGTCGATCGTCGGCAGCGCGATCCTCCACTCGCTGACCCGCAAAGATTCGCGCGCACCGATCCAGCAGGTCAACCGCGAACTCAAGGTAGACGATGTCAACGGCAAGAAGTTCTCGCTACTGAGCTTCGAGGGCAGCGAAGGCATTTCGCGCCTGTTCGAATTCACCCTGGAACTCGTTTCCGAGGATGTGGACATCAAAGCCGCCGACGTCGTCGGCCAGCCGATTGCCTTCCGCATCCTCGACAGCGAGGGCATCGATTCCGCCGACATCAGCCCGGACCGTAATTTCCACGGGCGCGTACGCCGATTCTGGGCGGGTGACGTCAAGAAGGGCAGCTCGCGCCTGTACCGGGTCGAAGTCGTTCCCTGGTTGTGGATGTTGACCAAGCGCAGCGATTGCCGCGTGTTCCAGAAGAAGTCGGTGGTCGAGATCATCGAGCAGGTCTTCTCCGACGCCGGCGGCACCGACTTCGAGAAAGGCAGTGTGCTGGAGACCTACCCCAAGCTCGACTATTGCGTCCAGTACCGCGAGACCGACTTCGACTTCGTCTCGCGACTGCTCGAAGAAAACGGGATTCTCTACTTCTTCCGCCACGAGGCGGCAAAGCACATGCTCGTGCTCGCGGATGACAAGACCGTACACACCATGTGCGGAGCCAAGGACGTGATCCACTCGACCGGCGATTACGCCGACAAGCGGATCTACTTCTGGGAGCATCGCTTCGAGATGATCGCCAAGAAATTGCTGCTTCGGGACTACAACTACTTGACGCCCGCCGAGACTCTTCAAGTCGAGCAGCCGAGTTCGATCAGCCTGTCGCAGAACACGAAGCTCGAACTGTTCGACTACCCGGGCACCTACACGAAGAAGAGCGAAGGCGACAAATTCGCCAAGTCGCGCATCCAGGCCGAGGAGGCGCGCTACGACATCGCGGTGGGTCGGGGAAACTGGGATGCGCTCGAAGTCGGACGCATGTTCAGCTTCAAGGACCACGAGGACGAGGCCGAGAAGGGCAAGACCTACGTCGTCGCGCGCATCGACCACCGTGCCGACCAGACCCACGACGGCCGCGCACCGTGCGTCGATTATCACTCCACCTTCTCTTGCGTGCCCGACACGGTGTTGTTGCGCCCGGCGCTGGTGCGCGAACGCCCGCGCATCCAGGGGCCACAGACTGCGCTGGTGGTCGGCCCCAGTGGAGAGGAGATCGAAACCGACAAGTACGGCCGCATCAAGGTGCAATTCCACTGGGACCGCAAGGGCAAGAAGGATGAAAACAGTTCTTGCTGGCTGCGCGTTGCGCAGCCCCTCGCCGGCAAGGGCTGGGGAGGAGTGGCCTTGCCGCGCATTGGCCAGGAAGTGCTGGTCCAATTCCTCGAAGGCGATCCAGACCGGCCGCTCGTCATCGGTGTCCTGTACAACGAGACGACACTTCCGCTCGACCTGCCCGCCAAGAAGAACCTGACGGTTTTTCGGACGCGCTCGACCAAGAAAGGCAGCGACGAGAACTTCAGCGAACTGACTTTCGACGACACGAAGGACTCAGAGAAAGTCTTTTTCCATGCCGAGAAGGACATGGAGCGCGAGGTCGAACACGACGACAAGCTCAGCGTCGGCAAGGAAGGCGACGGCAGCCGAACGGTGCTGATCGAAAAGGACTCGACGCTGACGATCAACAAGGGCAACCGCGTCGAGACGCTGACCGAGGGCAACGACACGCTCACGATCGAGAAGGGCGACCGCACGATCTCGGTCAAGACCGGCAAGGAGACCGTGACCATCAAGGACGATCGCACGGTCACGATCGAGTCGGGCAAGGACGTGCTCGAGGTCACGGCCGGAGACCAATCGATCAAGCTCGGCGGCAAAGGCAACATCGAAGCCGCCACCGGTTTCACGATCAAGGTCACCGGGGGCAAGGTCCTGATCGACGCCGCCCCCGGGATCGAACTCAAGGCCGGCTCGAACTCGATCAAGATCGAGCCCTCCGGTATCACCGTGAAGGGCTTGATGGTCAAGATCGAAGGCAGCGTCCAGGCCGAGGTCAAGGCGGCGATGGTCACCGTCGAGGGCTCGGGGATGCTCAAGGCCAAGGGTGGCATCACCATGATCGGTTGAGCAGCACGACCATGACCCTACCGGTATTGAAGAAGATCGCCGACAAGCAGGCCGCTGCGGCTTCGAAGGGGCTCGAGTTCAGCGAGCAGGCCATCGGCCTGTCGGTGAAGGACGAGAGCGCAGGCGCCTGGCTCGAAAAGCTCGACTCGGCCGCGCTGCACGAGGACGCGATCAAATTGCTCGCCGGCGCGCTCCCCAAACGCGAGTGCGTGCATTGGGCGCTGACCTGCTCGCGCGAGGCTCTCGCCAAGGCGAGCACGCCTGAGCAACTCGCTGCCCTTGATGCCGCTTCGCAGTGGACCAAGGATCCCAGTGACACCAATCGACGCGCGGCAGGCGCTGCATCAGAGACTGCGCAGCTCGACAACACCGCGGGCTGCACGGCCTTGGCTGCTTTCATGAGCGAGGGCAGTCTGGCGCCGGTCGAATTGACTCCCGTGCCACCCGCGGAGCACCTCTGCGCGCTGTGCGCCGGCGTCGCAATTCAGCTCGCCGCGCTGATGGACGGTCCGCTGCAATCCACTGAGCACCTCAAGCGCTTCTTCCAGCTCGGGGTCAAGCTCGCCGCGGAGCCCGCGCCCTGGGAATTGCCGCCGCCCGCCGCCCCCAAGAAAGCTACGAAGTCCGGCTGAACCCATGCTCTGCGCGTGCGCTCAATCGATCGCGGGACTGGCCCCGATGTTCGCACCGCTGCCGGCCAACGTCGCAGCGATGGGCAATGTGTCCGCGGGCGCCGGCGCTCAGTCGGCGCTTGCTGCGGCAATGTCGGCCAGCACGGCGCTGAGCGCGGCGACATCGGCCAGCGCCCTTGCCGGTGTAAGTGTCAGTTGGAACGCCAGCACGATGCTGAAGCTGACGGCACTCGCCGGCGGAATCGGGACACTGAAGGGTGCACTGAAAATGCCCTTGACAGGTGCTAACTGTGGGTCGTCGCTCGAGCAGTTGGCCAACGCGCTGTCCTCTGGCGGGCTGATGAATGCCCTCGGAGGGTTGCCGATGAGCACGCTCTCGCCATTGCAGTCGCTGGCCCAGCTTGCCGGGGCCATGTCAGCGGCCAGTGCACTGGGCGTGAATCTGATGAGCGCGGGTGCAAACGCGCAACTTGCGGCGATGGCCAAGACCAGCGCCAGCGCCGCTGCCTCCGCGTCGAGCAGCGCACAGGGAGCGGCCAGCGCAACGGCCGCGACGAACGCGGCCGCATTCGTCTCGATGAGCGCAGCCGTGCAAACCAATCTGGGCATCGGCCTTGGCGTGCCGGGTGGCATCGACATGCTCGGCGCACAGTTCAAGACGTTGAATTCGAACCTGCCCGCGCTCAACGCTCTCAACGGCCTGCTCAACGCGGCGCTGTTGACTCAGACGCTTGCGCTGCTGAACGCGCTGTCGGCGATCAAGGGCTCGACGGGCATCAACATGCTCACGGCAGGCGCTGGCTTCAAGGTCCAGCCGACGCTCAAGTCGCTCGCGAAATCCGCGGGGGTTGGCGCCGAGTCGCAAAGCCAGTCCGCAGCGACGGTCTCCAAGAGCACGAACGCGTCCAAGTCCGCAGCCAAGAGCGTCAGCAAGTCGGCGCAGGTTGCCGCGTCGCAGGGACTCGGCAACTTGCTCTCGAGTCTGCCGGTGCTGCCTCCGGCGACGCTGCTATTCGCCTACCTGCTCGGCAAGCTCATGGCACAACTGGGTGTTGGCATGGTCCAAACCTCGGCGTGCGGCCCGCTGTGTGCGGTGCCAGCGTTGCCCTGCCAGTTCAGTGCCGCGAATTTCGCGCAGGAAATCGCCGCCGAAGGGCTGAAACTTCAGGCACCCAAGCTTGCCTTCGAGGCCGCCGCCGCGCCGAAGACCAGCCTGACCGTGGCTGCAAGTTCGGCCGCGGCGATTGCGCCAGCCGCGGTTTTGAGTGCGACGCCGCCGATCAAGCTCACTGCTGTCAAGCCGAGCCCACCGTCCACGCCTCTGCAGCCGAGCAGCGCCCCGCCGAAACTCGAGGTCAAACCCAAGAAGCCCCCGTTCCCGGGCGGCCCAAAGAAGCCAGGCGGGAGCGCTGCACCGTGATCTGCATCTGCCATCCCAAGCAGGTAGAACTGCTCTCGCGCTTTCAGTTCCTGTCCGCGAACGTCGGGACCGGCCTCGCGCTTCCGGCCGGCCTGCTGCCGGCGAGCGGTTCACTGAACAGCGCCGTGATGAACGCCAGCACTGCGCTCGAAGTCGCATCCAGCGCCGGCGGCGCAAGTTCAGCGGCCTCGTCGCAGGCCGCCGCGGCGAGTGCGTTGAGCGCGAGTCCGCAATTGCAGGCGGCGACTCAGCTCTCCGCGCTGGCTAGCGCCGCTTCCGCGATGAGTGCCGGTCTGGGGGTCGACATGGCCTCACCTTCCGCGGGAGCCACGTTCGCCAGCCTTGGATCGATGATCCCGGCTTTCATCAACTCGCTTGCGCAACTGCCGCTGTTCTTGCTTCCGAAGGTGCTGGAGATCGCGCAGGTCGGCGAGCTCGTACAAGAAATGAAAGACGTGCTCGACCTCGACCTCGAATCGCCGCAATGGTCGGACGACCTCGGCGATGCGATCGCGGGAAAACTCGCGGAAGCCCAAAAGCTGGCAGAAGATGCGTTGAAGAATGCGCTCGCCGGCGCCAACGAGCTCGCCAACGCCGCGGCCAAGGCGGCAGGCGCTGCTGCGTCGTCGGCCGCTGCGCTGGCCGGACTCACGGAAATTGCGACCAAAGATGCCATCGCGGGCCTGTCTCTGAGCACGCTGGCGTCGGTCCAGACAGGACTGGGGATCGACCTGTTGATCCCTGGTGCGTTGGAGCTGCTGGGCAAGAAACTTGCCGTGGTCAAGGGCAACGTGGCGGGGATGCCGGCGGTACTCGATCCGGCGGCCAATGCGCTGATCTTGTCAGCCATGCAGTTGCTCAGCTCCATTGACATCATTCGCCTCACGCTGGGCATCGATGTGCTCGCCCAAGGCGCGGGCGCAAGCCTGCAATCGCTCGTGAATGTGCTCGGTGCGAACCTGGGCGGTTCTGCTGCGGCCACGACGGCGCTCAACGGCGCGGCATCTTCAGCCGCTGCGCTCAGCCAGAGCGCGGGCGGATCCATGAGCCTCAGTGGAGCCGGGGCTGGCGGCGCTGCTGCGCTCGGCGCGTCGGCGAGCCCTGCCCTCGGCGTGTCCGCGAGCCCCGCACTCGGCGTGTCCGCGAGCGCCAAGTCCGGAATGTCCGCTAGCAGCAGTGCCGCGCCTGCGGCCAGCTCGCCACTGATGAACCCCGCGCTGGCGCAGCTGATGGCCGGCATGCCCGCAATGCCGATACCATGGGTGCTCCTGAGTGCACTGTGCGTGCAAGTGCAATCGACGCTCGGCATCCAATTGATCGCCCACGGACCCTGCGAATAACGCGCAGCCGAAGTACAAGGAACAGACGATGGGCAACCCCGCAGCACGCATGACCGACATGGTCCTCCAGGACGCGCCCCACTGCCACGCACCGATCCACCCGCCTGCGCCGGTGCCGACACCCGTGCCGCACCCCGCGTTGCCGCTGACGATCATCAAGGGCATGCCCACGGTCTTGATCGGCAACATGCCCGCGGCGCGTTCGACGGACATGACCGGTCCATGCACCCTCCCAGGCTGTGTGCCGGGCGGCCCGGGCTTGATCACGATGGGTTCGGCGACGGTCTTGATCGGAGGATTGCCCGCCGCGCGCGTCGGCGACATGACCGCGCATGCCGCGTGCGTCGCGCCGATTCCTTCACCCACCGGCAAGATCCTTCCGCCGGGTTGTCCGACTGTGCTGATCGGCTGAGCGCGTGAAACGCGAACATTTCGCCCGCCTCGCGCCCGTCTGCCCGGGCTGCGAGCTGCATGCGCCGCTCTACGTGCTGCGCGAGTCACGCGCCGACGAGTTCGCGATCCACGAAGGCGCACTGTGCTGCTCCAATCGCGATTGTCAGCGCGAGTATCCGATCCTCGACGATCTCGCGCTCGTCGTGCGCGATCTGCGCGCGCATCTGGCGGACCAATGGACATCTATCCAGGCGCGCGAGGATCTGCACGAGACCAGCGAGAGCGCGCTCGGCGATGCCTGCGGCAGCGGCTCGAGCTACGACACGCTGCGCCAGCACGTCAGCAACTACGTCTTCGATCACTACGGCGAATTCGATCCGCTGGAGACGCAACGCGAACCCGCGCCGGGCTCGATCGCACGCATCCTGCACACGCTCTTGGATGCGGCGGGCCCGCTGGTCGATGGGCCGTTGCTCGACGTCGGCTGCTCGGTGGGCCGCACGACCTTCGAACTTGCAGAGCGCAGCGGCCGCGACGTCGTGGGCGTTGATCTGCACCACGCCAAACTGCGCCTGGCCGCACGCGTGCTGCGCGAAGCAAGCGTGGTCTACGCGCGTCGGCGTGTCGGGCTGGTCTACGATCGGCGCGAATTCGCAGTGAATTTTCGCGCCGCGCCACGCGTCGACTTCTGGTCGGCGGACGCGACGGCTTTGCCTTTCGCGGCGGAGTCCTTCGCGGCCGTGGTCGCGCTCAACCTGCTCGACTGCGCGCGCTCACCGCTCGAGGTCTTGGCGGAAGGCGCGCGAGTGCTGCGGCCCGGCGGAAAACTGCTGCTGGCCTGTCCCTACGACTGGTCGAGCGGCGCGACGGCACCCGAGCAATGGATCGGCGGCCACTCCCAGCGCGGGCCGAACCAGGGCGCGAGCGAACCATTGCTGCGCGCGCTGCTGACGCCAGGAGCGCATCCGCAGTCGCTGAAACAGCTTGAAATCTTGGGCGAAATCGACGGTTTGGACTGGCACGTGCGGCTCCACGATCGCAGCAGCGTGCACTACCGCGTGCATGCACTGGTCGCGGTGAAACGCGGCGCACAGGCCTGATCGGCCGCGACCGCAGGGGCCGCAGGCACTTCACTCCCTGCTACGCTCGAGCGCGCAGCGCAGTGATTCCGGGCAGCGACTTGCCCTCGAGCAACTCGAGCGATGCTCCGCCGCCGGTGGAAATGTGCCGGATGCGACTCGCGATTCCGAGCAGCTCGACCGCGGCGACGGAGTCGCCGCCGCCGACCACGGTGTAGCCCTTGCAATCCGCGACCGCGCGGCCGACGGCTTCGGTGCCGGCGCGAAAAGCAGGCATCTCGAACACTCCCATCGGGCCGTTCCAAACCAGCGTCTTCGCGCCCTTGATGCGGCTCGCGTACAACTCGCGGGTCTGCGGGCCGATGTCGAGCGCCATCCAGCCATCGGGGATGTCGCCGCTGACCGTCTTCGAAGCCGCGTCCGTGGCAAACTTGTCGGCGATCACGTGGTCGACCGGCAGACACAGGTCAATCTTGCGCGCGCTCGCCTTAGCCAACGCCGCGTGCACAGTTTCGAGCAGTGCGTCGTCGCACAAGGACTTGCCGATTTTCACGCCCTGGGACTTGAGGAACGTGTAGGCCATGCCGCCGCCCACCAGCAGGCAGTCGACCTTTTCGAGCAAACTGTCAATCACCTCGAGCTTGTCGGAAATTTTCGCGCCGCCGAGGATCGCGACCAGCGGCCGCTCCGGCTTTTCGAGCACGCGCTGGAAGGCCTCGATCTCGGCCTCGAGCAGACGGCCGGCCACCGACGGCAACAGTCGCGCGACACCGCTGACCGACGACTCGTCGCGGTGCGAAGTGCCGAAAGCGTCGTTGACGAAGACGTCGCCGAGCTTCGCGTAGTTCGCGGCCAGCGCTGTGTCGCCCTTGGTCTCGCCGGAATTGAAGCGCACGTTTTCGAGCAAGAGGATCGGTCCCTGCTTCGACGCGCAGGCCGCTTCGACCTCCGGCCCGATCGAAGAATTGAGCTTTTTCACCGGCGTTTTCAGCAATTGTGACAATCGCGCGGCGACCACATCCAAGCGCAACTTCTCGTCGACGCCCTTGGGCCGGCCTAGATGCGACATCAGGATCGGCCGGCCGCCGCGCTTGACGATTTCCTGGATCGTCGGCAACGCGGCGCGGATGCGCGTGTCGTCGGTGATAGCGCCGGAAGCGTCCTGGGGAACGTTGAAATCGACGCGCACCAGGACGCGCTTGCCTTCGAGGGCCAAAGCGTCGAGACCGTGCTTGGAACTCGCCATGGGAAAGACCCTCGGCCTAGAGCGACTTGCCGAGCAGCAGCGCGAGATCGACGACGCG
>JANMRV010000324.1:0-2073 GCA_031388685.1 Planctomycetota bacterium | reverse complement strand
CGGATTCTCGCCGGCGAACCCGAAGTTGAAGCTCGACTCAGGCTGCAGGTCGGGTGCCGCGACGCCGTTGACGTAGGGGTAGGTGGCGACGGAGTTGGCCGACTCGTCGTCGAAAAGGGTTCCGTTGAACACGTTGTCGTTGGCACCGCCGCGGGCTGTAGCCACGGGGACGATCGTCCCTGCGGGCGAGGTCAGCACGATGCTCAAGTCAGAGCACCAGGTGTGCGTGATCGCGACCGTGAGGTCGACGTCGAACGTCTGCGTGCCCAGGCCGCTGACCGGGAGGGTGTCGAACACGGTACTGAGGTCGAGGATCGCGATCGGCCCGTTCACATTGGGGAACGAGAGCGTGGTTCCCGGCGTGCCCGAGTTGAAGGCGCCACACGGGCCGCTGAACGAATAGGGCGCCGCGACTGCGCTGTAGCCGCCGCCGCCGCCGTTGGTGGGCGACGAGCCGAGGGTCGCGGATGTCGGGAAAAGCAACTGGTGAATGGCTTCAGCGCGCAGTTTGAGCTGCGCGGCCAGCGCCGGATTGGTGGCGGCCAGCTGATTCACCTGCTGTTGCAGGCGAATCATTTCGTTGTAGGCGGCCTTGTCCTGGGCGACAGCCGGGAGGGTTGTTGCCAGGGAGGCCAGGGCCAGAGTGAGGCTTGACTTGACGAACATGGGGGGGGGATCCTGAGGTGAGGGAGAAAACGGAACTAAGCGCCGACGAGCTTGGATGCGCCGGTCGCCTAGCCTGAACTCATAAAGTGTGCGCCAGGATTCGTCAGCGCGCCAGAGCATCGGCTTGCTTCCGCGAAGCAAGGGCCAAGAATGACGCCCCGTCCATGAACGGCGGCTGGCACCGCGCGCTCAGGACCGCACGCGAATGGGAGAGTTCTCTGGAGTAAATTGCCACCGACGACGAGCTCCGAGCTTAGCAGCGCCCAATCGCCCCCCCATCTACATGCTCCACTCCCTCCTTCTCTGCCTCGCCCAGTCGGACCGGCTCGCGGACCTCATCCGCAGTTCCGGGGAAGTCCACTCTTTCTCGGCGGTGTTTGAACTCACTTCGACCCTCGAGGTGGACAAGACCCGGCTCTGCATCGACTTCCAGGCTCCCGCGCAGGTGCGAGTCCAGCGGACCAGCGGGTCCAGGCTGTCGACGACCTGGTGCGTCGACGGCACGCTCGCCATCGTCAGCAACGAGGCTGACAAGCCGATCCAAGGGCGATTCGACAGTGCCACCGTCTTCGAAGCGATCGCGCCGCTCGAGAAAGCGCTCCACGACAGCTTTCCGAACGCGGCGCAGCGCCCCGCGATGGGATCCGCGGTCGGCATGGGATGGTATTTCGACACCAAGAACCAGAAGGCGAACTTCGCGGTCGAGTCGGATCTGCGCGAGCAGTCCGCGACGCCCTTGGGCTGGCTCTTGACGCTGCAACAAAAGCAAGCGGTCGCGCGCGAGGATGGCGACCTGCTGCGCTTCGAAACCGACGATCGGTTCCACATCGCAGTCTCCAAGCAGAACGGATTCTTGCAGGAATTCTCAGGCCAAAGCCCGAAAGGCGAACTGCACCTGGCGCTGATTTCCCTGGAGCTGAACAAGCCCATCGATGCGGCGCGCTTCGCACTACCGAGCGGGCCTGTCGCCGGCACGGATATCAGCGCGGACCTGTCGCGCGGAATCCGCGTGATCGGCCAACAGAGCTTGCGTAGCCGTATGTACGCGGCGGTCGCAGCCGAGAATCCAGCGCCGCCCTATGACGTTGCGATGCGCGCGAAGATCTCGTCCGTGTTCCAGCCGTTCTACGACCGCACGGTGCCGGAAACGCTCGCGACCTGGTTCGAAAGAAGCCGCAAGCTCACCGCCGGTGTCTCGGAAAAAATCGCCGGCATGCGCAAGAACGGCAAGAGCGCGGAGGAAGTCGATCAGGTGCTCGTGAAGGAAGCCGGGTACCTCAACAAACAACTCGACGACATGGAGCAGGGCTTCTTGACGCGCCTCGCCGCGCCGACGTCGGCAAAGTCGCTGCCGCACGCCGTGCAGCTCCTGGAACAGGAGAAACGAGCCGTGTCGGAAGCGTTTCG
>JANMRV010000250.1:0-2823 GCA_031388685.1 Planctomycetota bacterium | reverse complement strand
AATTGGAGCACGCGGCGCGCTTCGGCGAGGTGCGCCAACGTGTTGATGCCGATCGCTTCTTCTTCATTGTCGAGCACGACGGCGCGCACACTGTGGCCCAACGCGACGAGCCGTTCGACGACGTCGGTGAGGTAGTACTCTTTTTGCGCGTTGTCGTTGGACAGGCCGGGCAGCAGGCGCACGAGTTGCGCGCCCGGGAAGCAGTACACGCCCAGATTGACCTCGCGCAGCGCCTTGAGCTGTGGGCTGGCGTCCTTTTCCTCGACGATGCGCGCAACTTCGCCGGCGGGGACGCGCACAATGCGGCCGAATCCGCGCGGATTAGCGGGCTCGCAAGTCAGGATGGCAGCGCCGCCGGAACTGGAAGCCTGGCATTCGCACAGACGTTCGAGACTGTCCTTGGTGAGCAGCGGCATGTCGCCGTAGAGCACGACTACGCGACCAGGATCAGCTCCCAGCACGGGCAGGCAGACTTGCAACGCGTGACCTGTCCCGCGCTGCGGTTCCTGGGTGACGCATTCGATCGCAGCCTTCGGAAAGTGCTTCGCGACCGAGGCGCGCACTTCGTCCGCCTGATGCCCGACCACGACGATCACGCGCGCGGGCGAGAGCGACAGAGCCTGATCGATCACCCAGGCGAGCATCGGTCGCCCGCACAACGGTGCAAGCACCTTGGCCGCCGGGCTCTTCATCCGTGTCCCCTGGCCGGCAGCCAGGATCACGACGGTATCGGGCCTAGAATTCATGGACGCAGGTAAGGGCGGGGGCTGGTCCAAACGGCTCCCAAGGAGCGGCCGCGAATCGTTGGGACGGAGGACGGGGGCGAAGAGGATACGGGATCGCCCGCGAGGCCGTCAACGAGGACGCGAACGCTTCAGCCAGGTCCCGATGATCAAGATCAGCGGCAGCGCGACGATCATGATCAAGAAGAGCGCCTTGGCGCCGCTGAATCCGGCCAGGGGCAGCAGGAAGGTGTGCGCTTCGGCGGCGGGCATGAACTCATCGTGCCAGCAGAGTCGGCTTGAAGCGAGGGGGGGGGCGCGACCGCGCGCAGCCATACACCCGTTTTCGAAGTGCTGCCGGGATAGAAAGTCGAGTCCGGGGATCCTCGATAGCCAGCGGGGAATTACGCTCCTTCGGGTCGCGCGAAGCATGGTGTGAAACCGGCACCGTACGGCCTGCCAGGCCGTTGAAGCAGGTGCCGCAGCGAGGCATGGCGGGCGAAGGCGAGGCAAGGAACGCGCCGAAGCGGCGGCAGGGGTGCTGACGTTAGAGCGCGAAGCGCTCGTAGTGAAGGCTCCTGCGGAGCCTTCACAGAGGGGTGCGGCCTTCCTGCCCACAGAGCACGACGCTTCTGGCTCGACGCAGCATCGCCGAAAACCTCGAAGCCGAATGGGCGACTTTTCCGACAAGCTGTTACGCCCCGCGTTGGATCACGTCGCGAGCGATCACGATGCGCTGGATTTCGCTCGTGCCTTCGTAAATCCGCGTGACGCGCGCGTCCCGGTAGAGCTTCTCGATCACGAACTCGGCGGAGTAGCCCATGCCGCCGTGGATCTGCACCGCGCGATCGACGATGCGGCCGAGTGCTTCGCTGCAGAACAGTTTCACCATGGCCGACTCACGCCCGAAGGATTCGCCGTGATCGCAGAGGTGCGCGGTGCGGTAGACCATGCTTTCCATGGCGAACAACTCGGTCGCGTTGTCGGCGAGCATCCATTGGATTGCCTGCTGACGCGAAAGCGGCTTGCCGAAGACTTCGCGCTGGTTGGCGTAGGCCACGGACAAGGCGTGCGCTTCGCGCGCGCAGCCCAGGCAGTTGGCGCCGAGCGTCAGGCGTCCACGCTCGAGCGTCGCCATGGCGATGCGAAATCCGTCGCCGACATTGCCGAGGCGATATTCGTCGGCGACGCGCACGTCCTCGAAGGCCAGCGTCACGGTCGATGAACCGCGCTGGCCCATCTTCTCCTCACGCCTGCCGACCTGAAATCCCTTGGAGGTACTGGGCACGAGAAAGGCCGTGATCCCGCCGTGGGCGCGCTTCTCGCGATCGGTCACGGCGTAGACCGTCACCAGGTCCGCCATGTCGCCGTTGGTGATCCAGACCTTCTCGCCGTTGATCACCCAATCGGAACCGTCGCGCACCGCGCTGGTCTGCATGGCACCCGGATCGGAGCCGGCATTGGCTTCCGAGAGCGCGTAGGCCCCGAGGGTTCGGCCTTGCGCGAACTCCGGGAGCCAGCTCATTTTCTGCTCAGTCGATCCGCCGAGCAGGATGCTCGTGGCGCCGATCGAGGCGTGGGCCCCATAGGTCACGGCGACGGAAAAATCGCCGCGCGTGATCTCTTCCATGACCACGCACAGGCCCAGCTCACCCAGCCCAGCGCCGCCGAACTCCTCGGGTATGGCGACGCCGAGCAGGCCCGTGGCCGCTAGATCCTCCATCAGCGAGCGCGGCACGCGGTGTTCGCGCTCGATCTGGGCCGAAATCGGGCGAACCTTCTGGTCGGTGAATTCACGGGCCAGGTCGCGAACCATGAGCAGCTCTTCGCTGAGGCTGAAGTCCATGGCTGGACTTGAGCACAGTCGCAGGCCCCGAAACAGTCGCAGCCGCTCCGCCGGGTCGGGGAAAGAGCCCGGGCCCCAGCAGGGGGCCGAACCCCGATTCGGAAGCCTGGAGCCTGTCCAGGAATTGAATTTCATACACACTCAGTCCGAACCATGCCCCCTCCGGCAGGGTTGATAGGCTGTGGGAAGCGGCCCTCGTGGCCACTCGACCCGCTCGTTATCCTCCGTCACAGTTGAAACTCACGGTCAGCCGCC
>JANMRV010000216.1:0-15612 GCA_031388685.1 Planctomycetota bacterium | reverse complement strand
CAGATCCTCGACGAGTTGTGGCGAGGACTCTGCGCGCTCAGCGGAGCCGAGTGCGATCCCGAACGATTGCGCGCGTCGATCCAGGTCTACAACGAGAACCGCGGTCTCGTCGAGGAACTCTACGCCCTGCGCGCGCGTGAGCCTTGGCTCGCACGCGCCTCGGAGTGTTATCTGGTCCTGCGCGCCGGGTTGAGACTGCCCGTCGAGGAACACAGCGATTTGCTTCGCTCCTACATGGCGGAGGCGCGCGCGCGCGACGCACGTCCGCTGGACAACGCGCGCATTTCCGTGCGCGGGGCGTTCTGCGAGCAGCCGCCTGTGGCTCTGATCCGCACGCTCGAGCGCGCCGGTTGCTATCTGGTCGAGGACGATTTCCTGCCGGTGTTGCGCTGGCCGCCCGACGGGGTGCGCGGGACCGGCGATCCGCTCGATGCACTCGTCGATGCCTGGCTCGAGTTGCCCGTGGACCACGCCTCGCGTTACACGCACAGCTACAGCGAAAAGGGCGAAAAACTCGTGCGCGCCGTCGAGCAGAGCCGCGCCGAGGGCGTGATTTTCGCCGCGCCCAGTTTCTGCGATCCGGCGTTGCTCGACCGGCCGCTGCTGCAAAAGGCCTGTTCAGAGGCGCGCATCCCGTGCACTTCGTTCAAGTACGCCGAGAACACCGGTCAACTGCAGCCGATTCGCGAGCAGGCCGGCACATTCGCCGATTCGATCAAACTGTGGGGTGAAGCATGACGTCCCAGGCCCTCAAGGAAAATTCGATGTTGCGCCAGAAGGAGATGGTGGCCAACCACTATCACGCTCTGGCGCGCGCCAAGGAAGACAACAAGAAGGTCTGCTACACGTTCGTGCCCGGCAACTTGACCGAGCTGATGCTGACCTTCGACATGCTCCCGGTGCACCCGGAGATCAACGCGCTGCAGAACGCGATGCGCAAATTGTCGGGCGAATACATCGCCGAAGCCGAGCGCGCAGGCCATTCCGAGGACGTCTGCACCTACGTCAAGTGCGACATCGGCATGTCGCTCAAGGGCAACATCGGGCCGACGGGCGAGAAGCTCCCGCCGCCGGATCTCCTGCTGCTCTCCTACACGGGTTGTTACACGTTCATGAAGTGGTTCGAGCTCCTGCGCGAGCGCTACCACTGCCCGACCGCGATGCTGCATGTGCCCTATCAGGGCGAAGGGCACATCACGCCCGAGATCCGCGACTACGTGGTCAAGCAATTGCGGGAGGAGTTGATCCCGACGCTCGAGAAGGTCACGGGTATCAAATACGACGAGGACAAGCTCAAGGGCTTTTTGGCGCGCTCGGCGCGCGCCGAGGATGACCTGGTCACGGTGCTGGAGTCCGCGAAACATCATCCTTCACCGATCGACGCCTACTTCGGCGGCGTCTACTACATCGGCCCCTTGTTCACCGCGTTCCGCGGCACGCAGGCGGCGATCGACTACTACAGGGAGCTGCGCGAAGAGGTGAACGCGCGCAGCGAAGCCGGCTTCGGCCCGTTGACCCCCGAGGGACCGATGACCGAGGAGAAACACCGTCTGGTCGTCGAAGGTCCGCCCAACTGGACGCACTTTCGCGAGTTCTGGAAGATGTTCTCCGACGAGGGCGCGGTGGTGGTGGCGAGCACTTACACCAAAGTCGGCGGCCTCTACGACCGCGGCTTCCGCCACGATCCGGATCGGCCGCTCGAATCGCTGGCCGACTACTGCCTGGGCTGCTACACGAACCTCAACCTGCCCTCGCGCGTCGATCTGATCTGCGATTACATCCGCGATTACGACGCCGACGGTTTCTTGATCAACTCGGTCAAGAGCTGCGATTCGTTCTCGGCGGGCCAGCTCGTCATGCTGCGAGAAATCGAAAAACGCACCGGCCTGCCGGGGGCGTTCATCGAGACCGATCTGGTGGACCCGCGCTACTTCTCGGCAGCCAACGTCAAGAACCGGCTCGAAAGCTACTTCCAGATGCTGTCGCAGAGACACGCGACCAGCACAACGCCATGAAGATCTTCGTCGGCATCGATCTGGGCTCGACCACCACGAAATCGGTCGTGCTCGACCGCGGCGGACACATCCTCGGCCGCGGCATCACGAACAGCCGTTCCAACTACGACATTGCCTGCGACGTGGCGCGCGGCGAGGCGTTGATGGACGCGCGCTTTCACATCTTCGGAGAACTGCTCGCGAAGAGTCCGAAGCTTTCAGAGCACAAGGACGAGTTCCTCACGCTGCTACGGCGCAATTTCCGCCTGGAGCAGTATCTGCTTCAATTGCGCCAGCTGGGCGAGATCTGTCGGGTGCATGCCGAGAAGCCATCCTCCGGGCTTGCCGACACGCGCGTCGTCGACGCGATCACGCGGCTCTTCCTGGCGCTGGAAAGAGAGGCGGCTGGGCTCTACGCCGCTGGAAAGCGGCCGAAATCGGACTTCTTCCGGGATCTGGCGAGTTCGCGCTTTTCCGTTCACGCGCGCACGATCTCGCGCAGCGCCAAAGTCGAATTCGAGGATCTGATCGCGATCTACGACAAATCGATCCTGACGGTCGAGAACACGATCGGCTCGACCTGGTTCCAGGAAATGCTGCTGGCGGCCGTGCAACGCAGCATGGCCGAATACCACGACACGGACCTCCAGCGCGAGTTCGACGCAGCGCTCGCGCAAGTCCTTGCGGTGCAGCTCGTCGAAGTCGTCAGCGTCGGCACGGGTTATGGTCGCGCGCGCCTGCCCTTCCCCAAGGAGCGCATCCGCTCCGAAATCCTGTGCCACGGTCTTGGCGCCCACGCGCTGTTCCCGAACACGCGCACGGTGCTCGACATCGGCGGCCAGGACACCAAGGCGATCCAGATCGACGAACACGGCCTCGTGACCGGTTTCCAGATGAACGATCGCTGCGCCGCGGGCTGCGGGCGCTACCTCGGATACATCGCCGAGGAGATGAACATCGGCCTGCAGGAACTCGGACCGCTCGCCATGGAAGCCACGCGCGAGGTGCGCATCAATTCGACCTGCACGGTGTTCGCGGGCGCGGAGTTGCGCGATCGTCTCGCCAACGGCCAGCGTCGCGAGGACATTCTCGCGGGATTGCATCGCGCGATCGTGCTGCGCGCGATGAGTCTGCTATCGCGCTCCGGCGGCGTGCAGGAAGAGTTCACGTTTACCGGCGGAGTAGCCAAGAACCCGGCGGCGGTGCGGGCGTTGCGCGCTCTGGTCGTCGAGAACTACGGCGAGCGCACGCTCAACATATCGTCCGATTCGATCTACATGGGGGCACTGGGCGCGGCGATCTTCGCGTTGCGCGAAGAACAGCCCGGCGCCGAATACAGCGCGGAACAGATGGGAGAACTGGCATGGTCTTGAGCGTAGGCATCGACGTGGGCTCGAACGCCGTCAAGACGGCGATCATCGAGGACCTTGGCGCCGGCACGAAAGTGTTGGCGAAAACGCGCGCCAAGGTGCGCGGCGGTGAATTGTCGGACATCGTGCGCGCCAACTTCGAGGACGCGCTGGATTCGATCGGCGTGCCTTCGTCGTCCATCGACTACATCGCGACCACCGGCGAAGGCGAGAATGTGACGTTTCGCACCGGGCACTTCTACTCGATGACCTGCCACGCGCGCGGCGGACTGTTCCTGTGTCCAGAGGCTCGCGCGGCGATCGACATCGGCGCGTTGCACGGCAAGGTCATCGTCATGGACGAGCGCGGCAGGGTGCTCGGCCATCGCATGACCAGCCAGTGCGCTTCAGGCTCGGGCCAGTTCCTCGAGAACATCACGCGCTACCTGGGGATCACGCTGGAAGAAATCGGCCCGCTCTCGAAGCGCGCCGAAAAGCCGGAGACCGTGTCGAGCATCTGCGCGGTGCTGGCCGAGACCGACGTGATCAACATGGTCAGCCGCGGCATTTCGGCTCCGAATATCCTCAAGGGCATTCACCTTTCGATGGCGGGGCGCCTGCTCAAACTCGTGCGCGCGGCGGGAGCCGGCGGTCAGCTGATCGTCACCGGTGGACTCGCCGCCGACAGCGGCTTGCTCGCGGCGCTGACCGAAAGCGCAGCCGAGCAAGAGCTCGATGCGACTTTTCACGCCCATCCCGATTCCGCCTGGGCCGGAGCGATCGGCGCCGGCATCTGGGGCGTGCACCGCTTCCGACGCCTGGGCCGCGCGCGTCCTCTGCGCGCCTGAGCGATGGGCCACGCGCACTTCGATTTCACCGGCGAGGTGGCGATCGTCACCGGCGGCGCGTCGGGCATCGGGCGCGCGATCGTCGAGGCGCTGGCCAACGCCGGCGCGCGCGTGCACGCATTCGACAAGCATTTCGATTCAGGAATTGCCGGCGCTGTCGTCTGCCACACGGTCGACTTGAAGGACCCGCACGCGCCGGCCAAGCTCGCTCTGCGCGTGCTCGCGCTCGAAGGCCGCATCGACCATCTGGTCAACAACGCCGGCATCACGCGCGACGCGGTCCTTTGGAAACTCGAGGACGCTGCCTGGGACGAAGTTCTCGACGTCAATCTCGGCGCGTCTTTCCGCATGTTGCGCGCGGTCGTGCCGCCGATGCGTCAGCGCGGCAAGGGCCGCATCGTGCAGATCGCCTCGATCAACGGATTGCGCGGGAAACTCGGGCAGGCGAATTACTCAGCTTCCAAGGCCGGTGTGATCGCGCTGACGCGCACCGCCGCGCGCGAACTCGGCCATTTCGGGATCACGGTCAATGCGATCGCTCCGGGTCTGATCGAGACGCCCATGACCGCGGGGCTGCCGCTCGAAGTACGCGAGCGAGCGAAAAACGAAACGGCGAGCGGCCGGCTGGGTCAACCCACCGATGTGGCGAGCGCCGTGTTGTTCTTGCTGTCCGAAGCGGCGGCGCACATCACCGGAACCGTGTTGCCCGTCGACGGCGGTCAGCTCGCCTGAGCGTATCCTCGAGCCTATGAAGACGATCATCGAGCCCTTCCGTATCAAGTCGGTCGAACCGATCCGCATGAGCACGCGGCCAGAGCGCGCAGCGGCCCTCGCGCTGGCGCACCAAAATCTGTTCGCGCTGCCGTCTCGCGACGTGGTGATCGATCTATTGACCGACAGCGGCACCGGCGCGATGTCGAGCGAACAGTGGGCCGCGATCATGCGCGGCGACGAGAGCTATGCCGGCGCGCCGTCGTTTACGCGCTTCGAAACCGCGGTGCGCGACTTGACCGGTCTGGAGCACGTGATTCCAACGCACCAGGGCCGCGCGGCGGAGCACCTGCTCTTCGGCGCCATGGCCAAGCCGGGCGATGTCGTGCTCGGCAACACGCATTTCGACACGACGCGCGCGAACATCGAGATGGCGGGCGCGGTCGCGCGCGACCTGCCCTGCGAGGAGAGCCGCGATCTAGAGAGCGACGCGCCGTTCAAAGGCAATCTGGATCTGGTGAAGCTCGAACGCGAATTGACTGAGCACAAGGGTCACGTCCCGCTGGTGCTCGTCACGGTCACGAACAACGCCGGCGGCGGACAGCCGGTCAGTCTCTCGCACTTGCGCGCCGTGCGCGCGGTCTGCGATCGACACGGCGTGCCGATGTTCCTCGACGCGTGCCGCTTCGCGGAGAACGCCTACCTCGTTCAGCAGAACGAAAGTTCAGAGCGCGGCCGCTCGATCGCCGAAATCGCGCGCGCGATGTTCGATCTCGCTGCCGGCTGCACGATGAGCGCGAAAAAGGAAGGTCTTGCGAACATCGGAGGCTTCATCGCCTGCCGCGACGCGGCTTTAGCCGAAGACCTGCGCACGGCGCTGGTCGTCACGGAAGGATTCCCGACCTACGGCGGACTCGCCGGCCGAGATCTCGAGGCGATCGCGCAGGGACTCGTCGAAGTCGTCGATCAGGACTATCAGGAGTACCGCCACGCGAGCATTTGCTACGTCGTCGACCGCCTGCACGCGCGCGGCATCCCCGTGCTGCGGCCCGCCGGCGGACATGCGATCTTCCTCGACGCCGCGCGTTTCCTGCCGCACATCCCGACGCATGCCTTTCCGGGTCAGGCGCTGGCCCTCGAGCTCTATCTCGAAGGCGGGATTCGCTCCTGCGAGATCGGCAGCGTGATGCTCGGCCGCAAAGCCGCCGACGGCAGCGAGAGCGCAGCGCCAAGCGAACTCGTGCGTCTCGCGATCCCGCGCCGGACCTACACGCAAAGTCACATGGACTACGTGCTCGAAGTCGTCGAAGAAGTCTGGAAGCGCCGCGTGAGCGTTTCTGGCGTGCGCATCGCCTGGCAACCGCGCGTGCTGCGGCATTTCCGTGCGCATTTCGAACGGATGGTGTGAGCGTCGGGTGCACAGCCGGGCTCTCATCCCGACACTCTGCCGCCTGGGGCCCCAGCCGCAAGCGCAGCGACAGCGCGTTCGATCCGCAGCGCTCAACCGAGCCGGATCGACATCGCAAGCGTTGCGCTCGCGCCCGGCGCGATCCACACAAGCTTCGGATCGCCCGTCGCCAGCGCTCCACCCGCGGCGGTCCAGGGTTCGACGCAGATGAAATCGGCCTGGCGCTGACTCCACAGGACGATGCGGCTCGCGCCGCTCCATTCGAGCACGATCGGGCGGCGACCGGCGCCACGCTGGAGGATCGTGCCACTGCGCGTGTGATCCTCGAGGTGCAGGTCGAGTTCGTTCAGATCGATCTTCGAGATCGGCCCGCGCGTTCCACTGACGTTGTCGAAGGCGTGGCGTGCGTCGGTGTCGATGCGTGCCTCGGATTTGGCGGCGCGCGGAATCGAAAAATAGGGGTGAAAACCGCAGTGGAAGGGCATATGCGACGTGTCGCGATTCGTTGCAGACAGAGACACGGAAAGTGCGCCGTCCACGACGCTCGCTTCGAATGCCGCCCTGAAGCGCCATGGAAACTGAGCGAGCGTGGCGTCATCGGCTTCGAGCGCACAGCGCAAGCGATCCGAGTTTTTCTCGCTCACGAGCCAGGCGCGCGTGCGCGCGAAGCCGTGCTGCGGCATGGCGAAGGTGTTGCCTTCGTGTTGGTACTTTCCGTCGGGCAATTTTCCTGCGATCGGGAACAGCAACGGGATCCCGCCGTGCACGTTGGCCTTCGGATCGGCGAGCGCCGGCTCGTCGACGAAAAAAACCTCTTCACCCTCCGCGAAGAAGCGCGCAACCAGAGCGCCGCGCGACGGCAGAATCTCGACGAAGGAAGAGTGCCTATCCCGAAGGACGATGGTCTCGTGCATCGCCGGAGTGTACGCAGCCGGACGCCGTATCCGATCAACGAACCGGGCGGCCTTGGAGTCACGTCCAAGGCCGCCCGGGGAATCAATCCGCGACGTTTGCCGCGCTCAGCCGTTCACGGCCCGACCGTGAAGAGCAATCCGTTCGAGAGTGTCGTGTTGTCCGGCGCGCTGAAACCGCTATCACGGCCCCAGAACTGCGAGCAAACCACGGCGCCCGGCACGACCAGGAACGGCGCTGGCACTCCGCCGAGTCCGCCAACGGCGAACGAGTTGACATCGATCGCGTAGATGCCCGTGCAGTTGTTCGGCGGGGGAGTGCCGTTGGAATTCAGCGGGACCGAGCGCTTGATCGGCGCGGCGATGCAGAGCGTGCCCCCGCTGAAAGGCGATGCCGCCTGCCCAGCCTCGGTGTAGAGCAGGAGCCCCGGCTTGTTGTTGATGACATTGACGGCGCTGACCGTGAAGCCCGAGCCGGCGGTCGCCGAAGACGTGCCGACGCCGAAGATCTGCGGCGTGCAACCGACCGAGTTCTGCTTGGCGGTGCAGTACTCGATCGCCGCGCTCGCCGGACCGGGCACATCGACCGTCACATCGATCGACGACGGCGTGCCCGGCTTGAAATATCCGAGCGTGGCTTCGCCTTGCACCGGCGCGCGATCACAGTCGAACGCGAACGTGTAGGTCGTGCTCCAGCGAAGTGCATTGGCGTTCACGTTCGAGGCGTACGAAGACGTCGTCCACGTTGCGCTCGTGCCGACGGTGAAATCCCAATCGGTGCCGTCGTACGGCTCGCCCGAGTGGTAGTCGACGTCGCCGAAGGCAGGCCACGTGCAGTTGCTGCCGGCCGGCAGAGGGAAGGAAATCGACTGGGCGCCGCGATCACTGCAGTTGTTCGACAGCGCATACTCGTAGTGATACCGACCACCTCCCAGGCTGGTCGTCTTGTAGCCGATGATCATGCGGCCGTCGCCCGGCACGTCGATGTTTCGGACGGTGACACCGGCGTCGTTCTGCGCCCACCACAACACTCCGCCGATGTACGGAATCGTCGAGCCCGAGAAGCTGAGTGCGTACGGCGGAGCGCCGACCGGCGTGTTGAGCTTGCGGATCGAATAGTTGTTCATCCTCTGCACCGCGGCGGGCGTGGTCGGCTCATCGGTCGTGATGTAGACCACCTCAGCGGCGTAGATCGAGTTGGGGAACAATGCCGGATTGAGATCGTTGTCGCGCACCTGCGTGCGACGACAAATCGGCGCGAGTCCTCCGGGAGCCGTGCCACAGCTGGTCCACGGCGCGGACGGATTGGGGTAAGGGAAAGTGAAGGACCCGGTCCAGGGATTGACGTTCGAACGCGGCCCGAGGTTGCTCTGGTCTCCGTTCAGCCCCGCACCATACGTGTCGGTGGCGAAGGGGCCGAGCCAGTCGCAACTTCCATTGGGCGTATAGACGGAGCCCGGGATCAGGTTGGTGCAGCTGGGTGCGTCGGCGGCGCAGAAGCCATGCTTGAGCCAGCTCATGCCGATCTGGCGCAGTTTCTTGTAGCCCTGCGCGGTGGTTTGCAGACGGTAGATCTGCTGGCCGATCACCGGGTGTTTGTTGCAGGTCGGGCCCCCTCCACATGTCATCCAGATCGCGTCCGTATTTCCGATGTTGCACGACACGGTGGTCATCGAATACGCGCTGATGCCGCCGACGGCGCCGTCGCGCAAGATCGAGCTGCCGATGGTGCTGACGATGACGTCGGGAATCAGCGGCGCGACCGGCGCGGCGGGGTTCCGAACGAACGGTTTGGGCGGACCGACGAACGGCGACGCGAGCAGCACCAGGTTGCCGATGAAGTGCTGGTCGGTGGAATGCACGCCCAATTCGGCGAGCGCCCAGTTCGACAGATTGACTTCGCCGAGGAAGGCGATCGATCCGTCCTCGCGCTCGACGATTTGGCGCGATTCGGGCGCGATCTCGAAGACCGGCTTGCCGGTCATCTCGCTCGACATCGAACGCAAGTACCAATCGTTCCCGACGAAGGAAACCTGCATGTCGCCCAGGCCGATGGCGTTGCCCGCCTCGTCCTGGACCAACAACTGTCCGCCTTCCGTCGGCAGCGCTTGGCTGAACAACGAGTGCAGCTTGCCCTGCTCGAGGATGCCCTCGGAGAGTCCATGCAGCTTCAGCGAGCGCGCTTTCGAATCGCAGGCAACCGTCCAACCTGCGGGCAGATGTTGATCCGCCGCCGCGTACAGCAAGACTTCACCCGAGAGGGTGTAGCCGCGCACGATTGCGGGCGCGTCGGATCCGCCCGCGAACGCGGCGGAGGATAGGGCGCACAGGGTGAGAGCGCGCAGAGCTGAAAAACGACTCATGGGTTTCGAAACCTGTGAAAGAGTTGTTGCGAGGACACGCCAAGCTCAGCCGTCGATCGGGAGGGCGTCGTCGCGCTTCGAAGGCGCGCGCGGCTCCGTCGGGACGGACCTGGGGCCCCAACCCTAACCGATCGGCTTAAGAGCGGCCGCCGGCTGCCTGGCCGCCCATTGAAAAAGTCCTGTCGCTCGCACCCAACGGGGACTCTTTTCCAGACGGCGGCCCGATTCAACGAGCCGGGCGGCCTCAGGATTGCTCCCAAGACCGCCCGGGGAATCAGTCCGCGACTTGCGTCGCGCTCATCAAGGCCCGACCGTGAAGATCAGGCCGTTCGACAACGTCGTATTGTCCGGCGCGGCGAATCCATTGTCGCGTCCCCAGGATTGGGCGCAGACCACGACGCCCGGCGTGGCCAGGAACGGCGCGGGTGTTCCGCCCAGCGCGCCGACGGCGAACGCATTCATGTCGATGGAGTACAGACCCGAGCAATCAGTCGGACCGACGTTTCCGTTGGAGTTCAGGGCGATTGAACGCTTGATCGGCGGAGCGATGCAGAGCGTTCCGCCGGTGAACGGCACCGCGGCTTGGCCGCCGTCGGTGTAGATCATCAAGCCGGGCTTGTTGTTGAGCACATTGGCCACGTTGACCGCGAAGCCCGAACCGGACGTTGCCGACGGGCTGCCCACGCCGTAGATCTGCGGGGTGCATCCCAGCGAGTTGACCTTCGCCGTGCAGTACGAAATCGCCGGGCTCAGCGGACCGGGGACATCGACCAGCACGGTCAGCGAAACCGGCGTACCCGCCTTGAACGGGATGATCGTCGCGTCGCCTTGGACCGGCGCGCTGCTGGAATCGAAGGAGAAGGCGTAGGACGTGCTCCAGCGCAGTGCGTTGGCATTGGGATTCGTGCCGAAGGGCACTGTCGACCAGGAGAGGCTGTTGCCTGGGACGAAGCTCGCCGGCCAGTCGGTGCCGTCGAACGGCTCACCCGAATGGTAGTCGACGTCCGCGAAGCTCAAGTTGGTGCAGTTCACGCCCGGGGGCACCGGGAACGAAATCGATTGCACGCCGCGGTTGCTGCAGTTGTTGTGAACCACGTACTCGTAGTGGTACTGGCCGCCGCCGATGTTGGTCACCTTGTAGGCGATCTCCAGTCGGCCGTCGTTCGGGAGATCGAGGTTCACGACCGAGACGCCCGCGTCGTTCTGTGCCCACCAATGCACACCGTTGATGTAGGGGATCGTCGATCCGCTGAAGCTCAGCGTGTACGGCGCCGCGCCCGTAGGCGTGTTGAGCTTGCGGATCGAGTAGTTGTTCATCTTTTGCGGGCTGGACGGCCCCGTCGGCTCGTCCGTCGCGATGTAGACGACTTCAGCCGCATAGATCGAATTGGGGAACTGCGCCGGATTGAGGTCGCTGTCGCGGACCTGCGTGCGCCGGCAGATCGTCGAGCCGCCACCGGGAGCCGTAGTGCAGGTGTTCCAGGGCGCTGCGGGAACCGGGAATGGATAGATGAAAGCTCCGGTCCAGGGCTGGATGTCCGAGCGCGGCCCTAGATTGGACTGCTGGGCGTTCAAGCCGTCGCTGTAGGTGTCGGTGGCGAACAGTCCGAGCCAGTCGCAGCTGCCATTGGGCAAGTAGACTGAGCCTGGGACGAGATTGGTGCAACTAGGCGCATCTGCGGCGCAGAAGCCGTGCTTGAGCCAGCTCATGCCGATCTGTCGAAGCTGCTTGTAGCCCGCGGCTGTCGTCTGCAGACGGTAGAGCTCCTGGCCGATCACCGGATGCTTGTTGCAATTCGCGCCCGAGGTGCAGTCGATCCAGATCGCTTCCTGGTCGCCGATGTTGCACGAAACCGTGGTCATCGAATAGGCGCTGATACCGCCCACGCTGCCGTTGCGCGTGATCGAACTGCCGATCGTGCTGACGACGATGTCAGGACCAGAGGCTGCCATGGGCCCGATCGGATTGGGCACGAACGGTTTCGGCGGGCCGACAAAAGGCGTTGCGAGCAGGACGAGGTTGCCGATGAAGTGCTGCTCGGTCGATTGGACTCCAAGCTCCGCGAGTGCCTCGTTCGACAAGTTGACTTCGCCGACGAAGGCAATCGAACCATCCTCGCGCTCGACGACCTGACGCGACTCGGGCGCGATCTCGAAGATCGGCTTGCCGGACAGCTCGCTCGTCATCGAGCGCAGCGACCAGTCCTTGCCGACGAAAGAAACTTGCATGTCGCCCAGGCCGATCGTGTCGCCATCCTGGTCGGCAACCAGCAATTGTCCGCCGTCGGTCGGCAGCGCCTGGCTGAACAGCGAGTGCATCTTGTTGCCCTCGAAGATCGCTTCGGAAAGTCCGCGCAGCTTGACTGTGCGCGACTTCGACTCGGCCAGGATCGACCAGCCCGCGGGCAGGTGTTGATCGGCCGCGCTGTACAACATGACTTCACCGCTGAGGGTGTAGCCGCGAACCGTGGCGGGAGCATCGCTCCCGCCTGCGAAGGCGGCCGATGAGAAAAGGCCCAGCGTGAGGGCGACTGTAGCGAGGGAACACTGCATGGTGCTTGGTACCTGAGGAGGGGGTTTCGCGTGGACGTGCCGGAGCCGATCGTCCCGACGGACAGCTGCGAACGACAGGGTCGCAGGCTGCTCGGGCGGGATGGGTATGACCGACTCAACTGTAACCGATGGTTGAGACCCGGGGGGGGCGCGACAATCATCCGACCTGCGGCTCCACGGATCGAGACCCGCGGTCATCCCGCGAGCGTCAGGGTTCTGCCTCGTCTGAGCCCAGACGCATGACAGAGCGGATAGTCTCAGCGCAAGGGAACCTGCTTGTGCGCCTGGGCTGACTGGCGATGCCGGCGCGCACTCTCCGCGTCACCTCTCTGCTCGGCGAACTCCGCCAGGCCAAGATGGGCCTGTGCATGATCGGGCCGCAGGTGCACGGCTTCCTTCCAGTGTTCTTCGGCCGCGGGAGCCTTGCCGGCCGCGATCAACGCGCGGCCGATCATGAAGTGCGTATCCGCGTCGCCGGGACGGATCAGCAGCGCAGCGTTGTACTTCTCGATGCCCTTGTCGAATTGCCCGCTGGCGCAGTACATGCCGGCCAGATTCTCGAGTGCCTCGAGGAACTCCGGCTGGAGCCGGATCGCTTCCTCGAAGGCTGCGATAGCGCCGCTGATGTCATCGGTTTGTGCCAGTGCGACGCCGCGATCGTAGGCCGCACGAGCGCGAGCGAGTTCCAAAGCCTGTCGCGCGCGCCCGATGTCCGTCTCCAGCTGCGTGCGCACTCCGTCGCCGAGCAACAGCGCGAAGGGCACGACGAGTGCGGCGAAGCCGAGACCCGCGCGCGTGAGTTTTCGCTCGCGCCAGATTTCGAACGATTGCAACGACACGCTCGAGCGCGCCAGCATGCGCGCGACGATCAGCGCGAAGTAGGCAGCGAGTGCGGCCAATCCGATCGCAAGCAAGAGCGGCACCCCCTCGGCCACGCCGGGGATCATCGCGTAACCGCGGAAGGCATAGAGTCCGACCAGGAAGACGCCGGCCAACAGCAGGTTTTCGCCGAAGGAAGGCGAGCCCGGTCTCTGCGCCTTGCCCGCGAACAGGAAAGCCACGATCAGCGCGATCGGCGCCAAGGTCAGCGCAAAACCGAGTTTGAGTTCGCCGGTGTGGAAGAGCAGCAGTGTCAGCGCGGCCCACATGAAGATTCCGCTCAGGCTCGCGCGCGCGAGTCGCGAGCCGGAAGCCGGCGTTTGTTTCGCGGGCTTGGCGCGTGAAGTCAAAAGCGCCGGCGCGCCCCAGCCAACGTACAGCGCATCCGTTGGGCACACGCTGACGCAGTCGAGGCATTTCATGCAGCCGGGGTCGACAACGGTTTTCCAGTCGCGCACTTCTTGGTGAACGCGCACATTCGACGTGCAGACCGCCGTGCAGTGCCCGCAGCCGTTGCAGGCATCCGTGACGCGAATGCGCAACGGCGCGAATTGATCCGCGATCCCGAATATCGCTCCATAGGGACAACCGTAGGTGCAGAAACCCTTCGCGCCGAGGAAGTACACGAGCACGGCGCCGCAACTGACCAGCGTGGTGAGCGCCATCGGCCAACCCGGGAACGTCGACCAGAAGAGATTGGTCCTGAGTTGCACGCCGCTCATGCCGACGCCCATGCCGTTGATCGCGCGATAGATCAGCGGCGCGAGAAACATGTAGACGAACAGGATCCATGGCACCGAACCGAGGATGCCGAGATTCACCGGCCGCGGGCGGATGCCTGCCTTTTCGAGCAGCCAGCGACAACCGTCCTGCAGCGCGACCAGGTGGCACGCCCAACCGCAGAAGAAGCGGCCGAATATCGCCGTGGACATGATCGTCAGCGCGAAGAAAATCGCGCCGGCGTTGACCAGGCCGCGCTTGGAAAACTCCATCGACTCCGAGGGTTCCAGCGGTGTCAGCGTCGAGCCGCTCTTCCACCAGTGCGCGATGTGGATCGCGATGGCGACGTGGACGGCGAGCAGCGCGGCTGCGCGCCATTTGCCTGAGCGCGATTTGCGCGGCGTGACGTTGCTTGGGGGATCGTCGGGCTCGAGGCCCCGAACCGCTTGGTCGTTGCACGCCTTGGTCACACGGCGATTCTGGACCGCCGCAGGCCTTGACGCAACGCGAACCGATGTGATCGCGGCCCGCTGATTCGACGCTTCCGCCAGGGCCGCGGCGCTGGGAGTGCAGCGCTCGCCGCGGACTGCAGCGCGATTGGAACTCCAGCCGCGCTTTCTAGATCATGGGGTCGGCCGCGCATCGCGCCCGAGGCCCATGGTCGACAGGCTTCGAAAAAAAGCAGGGCCGGCGCCTCTCGCGGAGGCGCCGGCCCTTGGTTTCACTGCGCGAAAGCGCAGGTCAGGTCACGGCCCGATGACGTACTGGATGCCGTCCGACAACGTCGTGTTGTTCGGGGCGGCGAAGCCCTGGTCGCGACCCCAACCTTGCGCGTTGACCGTCGTGCCTGCCACCAGCAGGTAGGGTGCCGGGAAGCCACCCATGCCGCCCGTCGCGAAGAAGTTCATGTCGATCGAGTACTGGCCCGAGCAGTCATTCGGGGGCGCATTGCCGCCCGAGTTCAGCGGGATGGAGCGCTTGAGAGGCGTATTGATGCAACGCAGACCGGCTTGGAACGGAACGGCTGCCGCACCGGTGTTCGTGTAGATCAGCAAGCCTGGCTTGTTGTTGATGACGTTCGAGTCGGTGATGGTGAAGCCCGAGCCCGCCGTGGCGCTGGCGAAACCGGTGGAGCCGATAATCGGCGTGCAGCCAAGCGAGTTCGTCTTGGCGGTGCAGTAGAGGATCGGCGCCGGCGGCGGGAAGCCGTTGGTCAAGCTGAAGTCGTCATAGTAGGCCCTGTCTCCGCCGGTCGCGGTCACCGCGTGGTACAGATCGACGCAGGCGATGTTGAAGGCACCGGCGTTGGCGCCGACGTCCTGGCCGAACACGCCTGCGGTCCACGAGTAAGGCGGCGCCGTAGAGACGCCGTTGTAGAAGACTTCGACCAGGTTGGCCGTCAAGTCGATCTGCGCGCGCACCTCGACCCACTGGTCGAGGATCAGCGGGCCTTGGATCGCAGTCGCCGAGCCGGTGTCCGCGGTCCAGGTTCCGGCAAAGGGATCCATGGCAATCTGGACCGACCACTTGTAGGGCCCGGGGATCGAGTAGGTGTTCAGGATGAGGTAGTACCACTTGTCGATGGTGCCTGTCGGCGCGTACGTGTACGCGCGCATCGTGTGCTGACCGCTGGTGAAGCCGGTGAACTCGTGCACCAAGTCACTCGTGAGGCCGTAGTTGTTGGCGCCCAGCGAATTGAGCGACAGCGACCTGCCGCTGCGCGCGAAACCGGTGGTGGCGTCTTCGATGATGCTGACGCCGGGGTGGTTGCCTGGCGGGGCGGTATCCCATTCGTGCCAGCCGTTCTGTCCGGCGAGCTGGCTACCAAGGGCGTAGCCGTTGAAGTTGTCGCTGAAGGGGATTTGCGCGCTCGCTG
>JANMRV010000214.1:0-5131 GCA_031388685.1 Planctomycetota bacterium | reverse complement strand
CCGCTTGCGCCCGCAGGCGGCGCATCGGAACTGCCAGCTTGCTGCTGCTTGTAGACCGCCTCGCCGAGCTTCTGCACCTTTTGCTGGAAGTCCTCGAGTGCCTGCTTGAGCGCTTCCTTCGACTCGCCTTCGGAGGCCTTTTTCAGCGCGACCTTCGCGGTCTCGATGGCCGTCACATCTTCCGCGGCCAGCTTGTCCTTGTGTTCTTTCAGCGACTTCTCGGCTTCGTGGATCATCTGCTCGGCCTGGTTCTTCATGTCGACCAGTTCGCGCCGCGCCTTGTCTTCGACCGCGTGCGCTTCAGCGTCGCGCCGCATGCGCTCGATGTCGGCCTGACTGAGTCCCGAAGAAGCTTCGATGCGGATCTGCTGCTCCTTGCCGGTGCCCTTGTCCTTGGCCTTCACCTGCAAGATGCCGTTGGCATCGATGTCGAACGTGACTTCGACCTGCGGCATGCCGCGCGGCGCGGGAGCGATGCCATCGAGGTGGAATTTTCCTAGCGTGCGGTTGTCGCGCGCGAACTCGCGCTCGCCCTGCAGCACGTGGATTTCGACCGACGGCTGACTGTCGCTGGCCGTCGAGAAAACCTGGCTCTTCGAAGTCGGAATGGTCGTGTTGCGTTCGATCAGCCGCGTGCTGACGCCGCCCAACGTCTCGATGCCCAGGGACAACGGCGTGACATCGAGCAGCACCACGTCCGAAACTTCGCCGCCCAGGATTCCGCCCTGGATCGCAGCGCCGATGCCGACCGCTTCGTCAGGATTGATGCTCCGGTTGGGTTCGCGGCCGAAGATCTTCTTGACCATCGCCTGGACCGCGGGAGTGCGCGTCGAACCACCGACCAGAATGACTTCGTTGACCTTCGACGGATCGAGGCCTGCGTCCTTGAGCGCCTGCAGGCAGGGCCCCTTCGTGCGCTCGACCAACGCTTCGGTCAGTGAGTCGAACTTGGCGCGGCTCAGCGTGTAGTGAAGGTGCTTGGGCCCCGACGCGTCCATGGTGATGAACGGCAGGTTCAAGTCGGTCTGCATGGAACTGGACAGTTCGCACTTCGCCTTTTCGCAGGCCTCTTTCAGGCGTTGCAGCGCCATCGGATCCTTGCGGACGTCGATGCCGGAGTCCTTTTTGAACGAGTCCGCGGCCCAATCGATCAGGATCTGGTCGAAGTCGTCGCCGCCAAGATGCGTGTCGCCGCTCGTAGCGAGAACTTCGAATACACCGTCGCCGATCTCCAGGATCGAGATGTCGAACGTGCCCCCGCCGAGGTCATAGACCGCGACCTTGCCGCTCTTCTTCTTGTCCAATCCGTAGGCCAGCGTTGCCGCGGTCGGCTCGTTGATGATGCGCTCGACGAACAGGCCCGCGATCGTGCCCGCGTCTTTGGTCGCCTGACGCTGTGCGTCGTTGAAGTAGGCGGGAACCGTGATCACCGCGCGCGTGACCTTCTCGCCAAGATGGTTCTCCGCAGCTTCCTTGAGCGCGGACAGGACCATGGCGCTGATTTCCGGAGGCGTGAACTGCTTGGCGTCGACCTCGACCTTCACCAGGTCCTCCGATCCGCCGACGAGCTTGTAGGGCACGAGCTTCTCTTCCTGGGCCACTTCGCGATGGCGGCGGCCCATGAAGCGCTTGATCGACGCGACCGTTCGGGTCGGGTTGGTCACCGCCTGACGTTTCGCCGGCGCGCCGACGAGACGGTTGCCGCCGTCTTGAAAGGCAACCACGGAGGGTGTGGTGCGCGAGCCTTCGAGGTTGGTGATGACGACGGGCTCCCCGCCTTCCATCACGGAGACCACCGAATTCGTGGTGCCCAGGTCGATGCCGATGATCTTGCCTTGTTGAGCCATGTTCCTATGAGTTCCTTTGAACGGACTGCCTCCCCGGAATCAAACGGCGTGCCAGGGGCTCCGCCAAGTGCAAGATGATTGGCAGCAAGCCTTTACGACTGCCTCGGTACATCCGCGCCTGCCAGCCTGGCAGCTGACCCGCGCAGGCTGGCAAGGCCGCCTGCCAGCCTGGCAGCAGCTTCAGGCCAACCCCTAGACGCCGAATTGGCGCAGGTGATGGTCGAGATGCTTCCACTGCAGGGTGTCCCACTCGACGACGGTCAGCGGGCCGAAGAAGGGATGGGGCTCGTTCGAGAGCACACGGGGCCCCTCGGCACCAAAGTGCGCGATCAGCGCGCCCAACTACGCCCGTTCAACGGCAAAGTCGCGCGTCCCGCGCACGACGAACGCCGGGGCGGTCGGCAACCCTCGATCGAACGGCTTGGGGCCGGCGAGCTTCTTCTTGGCCAGCTTCCCGAACAGGATTCCGATCAGGTCACGCTTCAAGGCCAGTTCACCCGTCGCGACACGCAGGGGTTGGCGGCTGTGGGCGAGCATCTGCGCCGCGTTCATTTTTCCCCACAGCGCGCGGCTCTCCGGCGTCAGTCGCTCCACGCGCGCCAACAGCGCGCGATTGTCCTCGGGATCGAAGATGCTCGGCATGTGATTTCGCCTAAGTCAGGCCGTACTCCTTCAATTTGCGGTAGAGGGTTCGCTCGCCCATGCCGAGGATCTTTGCGGCCTTTTCGCGGTTGCCTTCGGCAAGCTCGAGATTGGCCTGGATCAGGGCGCGTTCGACTTCGGCCATCGAACGGCCCGCCAGTTCGTATCCGCCGGCGCGCCGGCCGTCGCTCTGGTGACCCTGCACGGTCTCGGGCACGTCCGCGGGTCCGAGCACTTCGCCGCGCGCGAGCAACACCATGTTCTCGATCACGTTGCGCAGCTCACGCACGTTGCCGGGCCAGTCGTAACGCACGAGCAGCGTGCGAGCCTCGGGGCTGATGCCGCGCACACTGCGGCCGTGCTGCGACGCGAGCTCCGAAATGAAGTGGTCGATCAGCATCGGCACGTCGCCCGCGCGCTCGCGCAGCGGCGGCAGATCGATAGTCACGACCTGCAGGCGGAACAGCAGGTCTTCGCGGAATTCGGCGCGTTTCGCCATGGCTTTCAGGTCGCGATTGGTCGCCGCGACGAGCCGCACGTCGACCTTGCGCGTCTGGTTTCCACCGACGGGCAGTACTTCGCGCGTTTCCAGGACGCGCAGCAACTTGGCCTGGGTCGAAAGCGGCATGTCGCCGACTTCGTCGAGGAACAGGCTCCCGCCGTCGGCATAGACGATGCGACCTTCCTTGGCGCTGACAGCTCCTGTGAAAGCGCCTTTGGTGTGGCCGAACAACTCGCTCTCGATCAGGCCTTCCGAAAGCGCGGCGCAATTGACTGCGACGAACGGCCCGTCCTTGCGATTGGAATTGTTGTGCAGGGCGCGCGCGATCAGTTCCTTGCCCGTGCCGCTCTCACCCAGCACCAAGACCGTGGCGGTGGTCGGCGCCACCTGGCGCAACACGTCGAAGACCCGGCGCATCGCCGGCGAGTGACCAACCAGCCCTTCGAAACCAAAGCGTTCGTCTAGCTGACGGCGCAGATCGATGTTCGTGCGGCGCAGGTTCCAGGCCTCGATCGCCCGCGCGAGCCTGGTCCTGAGTTCGCTGATGCGAACCGGTTTGGGCAGGTAGTCGGCGGCTCCCAGACGCATCGCATCGACGGCGGACTCGACCGAACCGTGTCCCGTGATCAGGATCACGACGGCGTCCGGCTGCAGCGTGCGCGCTTCCTTGAGGACCTCGATTCCCGACACTTCGTGCATCACGAGATCGGTCAGGATCGCCTCGAACGTAGCCTCGGCCATGCGCTCGAGACCCTCGCGACCTGAGTGTGCCAGCGTGCATACATACCCGTCGACTTCCAGTCCGTCGGACAACGCTTCGGCGTGCCCTTCGTCATCGTCGATGATCAGGACGCGCGGAGCTTTGGCCGCCTTGGCGCCGGATGAATGGGTGATCACGCCTTGCCTCCCTGGTCTCGAGCAGCGCCTTCGCGCGACGGAGCGATCGACTCGGCGTCGAGCGTCATCCCCACAGCGCGCCGCGGACGCTCGCCGGCAAGCTCGACGAACAGCGGCAGGTAGACCGTGAACGATGTGCCCCGCCCCGGCTCGCTGACGACTCCGATCGAACCGCCATGCTCTTCGATGATGCGACGCGCGGTCGACAATCCAAGTCCTGTCCCGCCCTTTTTATCCGACCAGTACTCGTCGAAACAATGCTCGATCTGCTCGGGTCGCATGCCGATGCCGGTGTCGGTGATCGAACACTCGACCCAATTGCCGTCGCGACGCAGGCGCACCAGCAGTTCGCCGCCGCCGGGCATGGCCTGGCGCGCGTTGACCAAGAGGTTGAGGAAGGCCTGCTGGACCGCGGTCTCATCGATCAGCACCAGCGGCAGGCCCACGGCCAGATCGACGTGGTGGCGGATTGCCTGACCGGCGTGCTCGGGTTCGACGAACTCGAGCAGGTTGCGCAGCAACAGCGCCAAGTCTTTGGGCGCGCGATTGATCTCGCCACCCTTCGCATAGATCAGGAACTCCTGGACGATGTGCTCGAGGCGTTGAACCTCGCGCTGCAGCGTCTTCACGCGCCGCAGCGAACGTTGTTCGCCCAAGGTCAGTTCCGGTTCCTTCGCGTTGCGCGAGCCGGCCACGCGCGCCCATTCCTCCTCGAGCAGCGTCAGATTGATCGCCATGGTCGAAAGCGGATTCTTGATTTCATGGGCCAGTCCGCTCGCCAGGCGCGAGAGGAACGCGACCTGCTCGGCCGGCGTGCGCGGCCGCGGCGTTCGCTTGGCCGGTTCGCGCGGACCGGTTTCACCCGGCTCGGGCTCGCGGCCCGGGGCCGTGCCCGGTGGCAAAGCGTCGCTCGGTTCAGAAGGAGGCGGCGAAGACATTCGGGCAGCTTTTTTTCGTCGCATCGCCCAAGGCTCCTCGGTGGAGTGGGCGCTGCGAGCCCGATAGGCTAGCAAGCCGACGAAGTTCCTCCCCCACTGCGGCAAGCCGCCGACGGGGGAATCGAGCCTGCCGTCCCATGACTCCATGAGCGACTCTTCCCAAACGGCGCCCGCCGCAATCGTTCCGTGGGGTGAGCCCGGTTCCTCGCAGGGCGCGCTTCCCCGGCAGCCTTCGCCGGCGGAGCGCGAACGCGCGGCCGCGCTGCTCGCCGCCGGCGGGCTGATCGCGCTGCCCACGGAAACCG